>JABXGU010000510.1 GCA_016550415.1 archaeon
GGGGAAAACTCCATTATGGTCCCACATTTTCCCCCGAAGGACTTCTCTTTGAATACGAGCATATTGCCAACGGACTGCGGAATGGCACACTGGTCACTCCTACAACATTTTCGCACTCCGAATATTGGGAATCAGTTACAGAGACTCCTTTACCATTTGGTATTGCTCCATTTACGATTAGTAAGTCCCAGATACAAGCCATCTTGATGAATCGAATGGAACCTGAATTCCTTCAAGAGGTTGAAAACCGGCTTCTAATAACACAATTGGAGGCGCGTCCTACTGCTGATGGTACCTCACGAATGTGTTTTGATCCCAATTTTCAACACACGGTTTCTCATTTGGAATATAAAACACTCCGCTTTGCTCCCCACTACAAAACTTGGAAAGAGTTACAGCAAACCGGACAATTAGTGTCCATACTTGCTCATTGGAAACAGCACATTAATGATCCAAGAATCTCAGGATATCCTGATCTTGTCTTACTTCGTGTTTGGGCACAAGCCACACCTAAATCCAAGCCGCACGCTATCGAAATCATCACTTTACATGACGATGTTTCGATCGCTAGCCCACAGGGATTTAGCGCCATGCAGCATTTAACAGGATGGCCTACTGCCCTGCTGGCTATGTCTTTACTTCAACATCATCTTGGAAGTAAGATTAAACACAATCACGGTTTTTTCCGACCACACAATTCATTGACCGCGTTCAATCGAACCATTGACCAAGTCCTCAGGCAGGGCGGAATCATCGCACCCTATGAATTAATCGATGGGCTAGTTTTCTTAGAAGAACTCCAAAAGAACCGAATTCATCTTTACGAAATTCGAGAAGTATGAATCGAGTTGAATTTTTTGGGCGTTGAAATTCGTTAATATTCGGAGTTTTGGTAAATTTTTGTGTGTGCTAGGGAAGTGAAGCAAAGAAGGAGGAGAGGAATAAGAACTGTGAGGAGAATTGAGACCAGTGGAATCAGGGAGAGGTCAATTAATACTAGTCCAATGAAGGCGAAATATGCATGAAGAATGAGAATAACAAATAGCAGCCAAAAAAGGGGATTAAGGAAAAGGTGCTTGATATGTGCAAATGGATGGCTTGCGGTGATTGTGGAGACCACGAGAAGATAAAGAAGAACGGTCCAGACAAAGATGGGTATTGACCACAACCAAGCCTGAGAGGCAGCAAATTCGGGATCAAATGCGAGACTTGCCATAAAATATGGGAGTTGTAAAAGCAAGGGAAGTGCAATTGCAAGTCCAGCAAGGTTTCCCCAGAAAAGACGCGTAGGAATTGGTGGATCGGGATCGAAGGTTTGCATAAGCCACCAGAGCCCAACAGTAGTTGTAATGAAAAAGGGGATAAGGGCAATGTAGAATCTTAACGTGAAAATTGTCCATCGTATGAACGCAGGTTCAGAGCCAGTATATGCTAGTGAACCCCAAAGTAAATTTGGAATAAGAGGAGACAAGACTAAGAAAAAGGCGAGATTGATGAACAAGTAACAGAAAAGGGAAATAGTGAGATATTGAATTATTAGTGTCCGCGCTAATGATTGGCCACTTTTTCCTTCAATCAAATTACATGTCTCTCCTCTGAAACTGGATTCAATTTTATATATTGATTGGCCGCATTTCAATTTTACTATTATTACGGTAAAACGAGTAACATTATAACCTGGGTAAATGGGCTAATGAAATGAACAGGTGTGTAAAGGTTCTTGTGAATGGAAAACGCTTAGAGATGATTCGTGATCTAAATTAGTTCAGTAATTGTAAGGATTATAAAGAGGGAGTTGGGGGAACCAGCTGCCGAGAAGTTCTCGAGTTGACTGGGTAGCGCCTTTGATCCAGCCAGCATATTCGAGGGCTTCAATGGAGTGGGTGCCATAAACGAGGGCGCTTAATCCGTGAATCGAAGATTCGAGTTTCGCAGTCCGTTTTGTGGTTTTGACGGTGAGTTGACCATTAGTTGTTTGGATTATATAGTTGCCATTATTCCAGCCACATTGAGGATCAATTACAGTGATGACCAGTTCGCCATCTGAAGTCACGGGAAGCCCCATGAGTGCTTCTTTGATGTCAACAACTCGAACCATCCACGGGTGCCAGACCTTGAGTTCAATCCAGTCTCTGAGATCTTCAAACCAGTGTTGAAAGTCGACTCCATAGGGTATTATCATTCGGAGAGTCTGAACTTGGTCGCGGTGTTTGCCTAAATAGTTAAAGAGGGCAGCCTGCGCAGGGAGGGTGCGCCAGTAC
>JABXGU010000511.1 GCA_016550415.1 archaeon
ATCTAATTCGTAGCTCATGTTTTTAACGTATCATGCAATAATTAACAGGAATAATTTCTGAATGCGGGGTGAACCGTGACGCCACCATCAAAAATTGAAGATCCCATGGAAGTCATTATGGAGGTTTTGCGAGAAGCAGAACAGAGCGTCACTGGAATTCAGGGTGTAGCGGTTGTATCCACTGATGGATTGCCCATGGCTAGTGCCATCAGTTCGAAGATAGGTGAGGCTGAGCTGGCAGCCCTTGCGTCTTCCATGCTTTCTATTGGTTCAACAGCTATACAGAGTATGCAGAAAGGTAACCTGGATTGCATTTATGTAAAATGTGAAAAAGGCTACATATTGCTACGATATAGTGGACCATTGGCCGTTGTTATTTTCATTACTGAAGCCGATGCTCGTTTAGGGCCTCTGTTGTTAGAATTGCAGAGAACTTCTGAGAAATTGGAAGACCTTCTAGGTTTCAAGTAAAAATCTGCTCAATCATGCAAGGTTGAGATTTTTAATGACTTTTTCCATGCCGATACCATTCCGTACACTCGTTCTTAAGACAACAAGTTTGGGGTTTATCTGCAAGGCATCTCGTTCCAGTTGATCGACATCGACCTCCATGACTTTCGCTAAATCCATTTTATTTATGATTAACACATCAGATTCATGGAACATGACTGGATGTTTTTGAACCATCCATGGACCTTCAGTCACAGAAACAACAACAACACGTTGATGACTGCCCAAAGGGAAGTCGGCTGGGCAAATGAGGTTGCCCACATTTTCAATAATGATTATCTTCAGGGTGGAGAGATCCACCGTCTTGAGTGCTTTTTGAATGAGTTTTGCGTCAAGATGGCACTCAACACCAGTGTTAATTTGTATTGTTTGAACTCCATGTTTTGCTATACGGTCTGCATCAATTGTGGTTGTTACATCACCTGCTATTACCAGTATCTCATTACGTATTTTTTGGAGTCTCTCTATAATTGCTTCAATTAGAGAGGTCTTTCCTGAACCAACGCTTCCTAGAACGTTTATGGTATGGATGCCATGTTTTTCAAAGAGGGCTAGATTCTCTTGGGCAAGTCTTCTGTTCCTTTCCATAAAGTTCTCTTGAACCTGAATATCAATGATTTCTGATGTTGGTGGATGTGTATGCGAATGTCCGTGATGATGGTGTTCCCCTTCATCCGGTGAAATAATGGTTCTCTTATCCTTTTGTTTATTAGATGTCACTTTTATTCAGCCCCTATGCTTGGAATGAACTTTATGAATGATTTCATTGCGCTACTGGTAACTGCGTCCACAGTTGGAATTTACATTTATTTTCTTAAGAGATATGCATTTCCCAAATGGTTTGTATAATGGCCCGCATTGTTTTTCTTAATAGACCGCTTCTTTAAGGAGGCAGTAAGCTTATTTGTACCTGCACCTTTGTAACAAAAAATAAGACATACGAGGTTTTCTGACCATGGTTCTTGTTGCAAGCGGTAGTCCATCAAAAACACTTGCTTGGAAAGTTGCCCAAGACTTGAACGCTCAGTACCTTGATACTGAAATCAAAATGTTTCCTGATGGTGAAATCTATGTACGGTTCCTTGATGATGCCGCAGGAAAAGACGTGGTTCTTATTCAATCATTAGCACTTAATCCCAACCAATATCTCATAGAACTTTTCCTTATGCTCGATGCACTAAAGGATATCAAAGCTCGCCGTGTTATCACGGTTCTCCCATACTTTGCCTATGCTCGTCAGGATGAACGATTCAAGCCTGGTGAAGCCATCAGTGTGCAGACAATTAGCAGGCTAATTGAGGCTGCAGGTGCAGACCACATTTTCACAATTGATTCTCACCGTCATCGTGTTGTAGATCAAACAAAACTAACGAAAATACCTCTTGATGACTTGAGCGCAATGAATGTGTTGGCCAAGTATATGTCAGCTAAACATAAAATGCATAATCCAGCCGTCATTGGTCCTGACTCCGAAGCTGGTGCTTGGGCAAAAATTGCTGCTGATACACTCGGTATCGACTATGATTCATTGGAAAAGAAACGTTTTGATGCAGAAACTGTTGAAATTCGTCCAAGAAAACTTGACATTAAGGGACGTGATGTGCTAATTGTCGACGACATCATTAGCACTGGTAACACCATTATCAAGGCAATGGAGGTTCTAAAAGTAAATGGTGCAAAGGACATCTATGTCGCATGCACACATCCCCTGCTTGTACTCAATGCACTGGTTCGAATTTATCAAGCAGGAGCACTTGATGTAGTCGGCACCGATACTGTTTATTCCCCGATTAGCCTAGTATCTGTATCACCTGTAATCTCAAATGCTGTCAAAAAAGTGCTCTAATTGGAGGTTGCATAATAATGGCTCCCAAACAACAGAAATATTGGAAAGCCTTGAAATGCCCAGTTTGCGGAAAGCGCGCTACTTTCTTCTTAACAAAGAATATAGTGAAGAATGCTACTAAATTCCCAGTACCCTTTGAAGTAATCCATGAAGATCACAGTTTCAAAATCTTCCTTGATTCAGGTCTCTTAATCAGTAGAATAGAGCCATTGGATTCAAGTCAATCAGAAAAATGAAATCACGCGTTCTTCATTCATTAATTAAATTTTGAGCTGAAGAAAAGCAAAAAGCCTAAATAAATCGCCCTTGAAATGCTGAACTGAAGCCCGGTAGTGTAGGTAAATCGGTTGTTCAATCATCCGATTATCATATTGGTCAATCATCCGAGGCTCTGGACCTTGGGACCGCGGTTCGAATCCGCGCCGGGCTACCATCCATTTTAGCGGTCGAAGAAGATACTCTTGCCTGTTGCTGATAAGGGGACCCCGATAATAATCGTACACTCAGGCATAAGCTTCAGCTTATATGCTGCTACACCTGCTCTAAAGAATACGCGATTATCTAAGTTATGAATTTGTGCGGTCTTTACTGCACTTCCAATGGCTATTCCTAGATCGATAGCTTTGATAATACAGGTCGGACCTCCAAAGATGAATCCCTCCTTACGTCCAACTTTCTGAAATTGAACACATTTTTCGTATCCGCATGCACCGCAATTTGTGCCCAATGACTTTGGTCCCCTAAGACCAATGAGGACTAATGCTGCTGCCTGTTCAATGTTTTTTGCGTCCCGAATCCAGTTGTCATCAGGACTTTTGGATATAGCGTGACATTCTTTTGCAACTGCATCTTTTTCTTTTCCAGTGAGAAGCATAGTCTGAATGTCATCAATTCCCTTGCCTTTTGGCGCAGTTCGAGCTGCTAATAACATTAGACGTGCAACATCAATTATTGCCTTGTTTTCTTCATCAGAACCAGTCATTCGCATAGCGACACCACAAGCTCTTCTTGCAGGCTTTTGGCTTTAGTTGTTATTCTTGAGTGATTTCTGAACATAATAAATAGAAAATAACAAAAAATCTTGGTTGGTAGCAGCCAGTAGCAGCATAGCCTGCTAGATATTGTTTTTCTAAAAATTGTTTGTTCACTTTTTGGTTTAGTGTCGTGGTGTTCCGAAAGGCTAAACTACTTATTCGTAAAGCACAAATCTGCTTGCTTCCGTACTAGTCACGAGGTGCTTCGGGTTTGGAATCGATACGGCTTTCAGTGGGAACCGCTGCTATTCTCGGCTTTCTCAAATGCAAGGTCGATGCCATTCCCACGACCGCTTATTTCATGACACATACTTCTGATCGATGTACGGCAAACTGTGCCTTTTGTGCACAAGCAAGAACCAGTCAAGCTCCTGCAGATCGACTTTCCCTAGTCACCTGGCCAATCTTTCCTTTCTCCCAAGTTATGTCAAAACTCTCAGAAAAGAAGGGGCACGTACCATTCAAGCGAATATGCATCCAAACCATCATTTATCCAAATTTGAAAGATGATTTACTATACATGGTTAGCCACATTCACAAGTCTGCCCCTCAAATTCCCATCTCTGTCGCCATCCCTCCAATGTCTGAAACTTACCTCAGACGACTCAAGGAGATTAATGTTGACCGCATTGGGATATCATTAGATGCTGTTACACCAGAATTATTCAATAATATCAAAGGGACTGAAGTTGATGGACCCTTTACTTGGAAAAACCATCTGCATGCACTCGAAAGTGCAATCACCATATTTGGTTCGAATCAAACCACTACGCATCTTATGATTGGACTTGGTGAAAAAGAGGATGATGTAGTCAACTGCATGCAAGAACTTACAGACAAAGGTATCACAATTGGTCTTTTTCCATTTACGCCTCTTCCAGGAACAATCCTTGCACAAAATTCACGTCCCTCTCTTGCACAGTACCGTAGACTCCAACTAGCTCATTATCTTATCAAGCACAAAATGGCGAGGGCTGAACAAATGACGTTTAGCTCCTCTGAAGGGAAAATAACTGATTTTGGTCTTTCTCCTAATATTCTGAAAAGAGTGATTTTGAACGGGGAAGCCTTCAAAACATCTGGTTGTCCATCATGTAATCGTCCATTCTTCACAGAAAGACCTAGTGGTCCACTCTACAACTTTCCTTTTCTGCCATCTGCAAATCAACTCATTAAAATCCAACAACAACTTGGGGGTGAACCTTGATCGATGGCTCGTCCTTGGCGATTGGTTCGAACTGGAATTTACTCAGCCTTTGAAAACATGGCTATCGATCATATACTCCTAGATGCATGTTATAGTGAAACCGGAGCAAACACATTACGGTTTTACCGTTGGTCACCTTCCGCAGTATCAATTGGCCGCTTCCAAGACATCCATGATGAAGTTAGCATTGAGACTTGTGCCTCTCAAGGGGTTGATGTTGTTCGAAGGATTTCAAGCGGCGGTGCTGTATATCATGACCTTGAAGGTGAACTGACATACAGTATCCTTTGTCGAACTGATGAGATTGGGCTGCAAAATGATGTAGTAGCTAACTATGCACACCTATGTAAGGGATTGTTGAAGGGGCTCCAACGTCTAGGTGTCAATGCAGAGTTTTCTTCTGGGAGCGAAGGTTTCTGTCCCAATTTATTCATGGAAGGACGGAAAATTTCTGGTAATGCGCAGTCTCGACGAGGAAATGCTCTCCTACAACATGGGACAATTTTGCGTCTTCTAGATTTGCAAAAGATGTTCTCGTTTCTAAAGATTAGAGGAGAACTAGCAAATACAGAGACTATTGATAATGCTGCAAAAAGATTAACCTCTCTCGAACAAGAGCTGGGTGAAGCTCCTCCTTTCGATAAAATCGAAGAAGCGCTTATTGCAGGGTTCAGCGATGCTCTCCCAGCACATTTCTATGATGAACCATTAACTTCAGCTGAATTGCAGAGAGCACAGAAAATTGCCAAAACCTGGTACAATACAAATGAATGGAATCTTCAAAGAGGATTAAAATAGTGGCAAAATCTCCTGGGCTGCAAATTTCTGAACTCGAGCGCTGGTTCCATGCACCCATTAATGAACTTGGTCCCCTGTTTCGGGCTGCTCAAGATATTACTGACAAAAACTTCAATCGCCAAATCGACCTTTTTTTTCCAAATCAAAGCTTCCCATCAATCTCTGTTACTGGAAGAAGTTGCCAACTCAACTGTCAACATTGTAATAGGAAATTCTTGAACCATATGCATCCAATCACTGAACCATCTGAGCTTCTATCGTTCTGCCAAAGACTCGTCTCAAATCATGGAATTGGCTGCCTTATCAGTGGAGGCTGCGACTCAAAGGGACAGGTTCCATTAAGCCCCTTTTACCCTGCTTTAAGGGAAATAAAAAACACCACTGAATTATTTCTAAACGTTCACACAGGATTCATGACTGCCCCAGAAGCCAAGCAGTTAGCTAGAACTCGAATAGATTGTGCCTCAGTTGATGTAGTGGGTGATGATAAAACTCTCCACTCTGTCTATGGCCTAACAAATCGTTCTATACAAGACTATGCTGAAACACTCAAAGCCCTCACCATTGCTGGAATCCCTATTGCTCCACACATTTGTGTTGGGCTACTGCGTGGGCAACTCTCTGGAGAACTTGCAGCTCTCCAACTTATCCACTCAACAATAAAACCCTCCACAATTGTAATCATCGCTCTCATGCCCACCCAAGGTACTCCCTGGGAAGATACCATACCACCAAAAAATAACGATATCGCCCGTATCTGTGCTCTCGCCCGTCTAATATTTCCGAAAACAGAAATTGCTCTGGGTTGTATGCGACCTCGTGGTTCCTCTCGCCGAGAAATGGAACGAATGGCCATTGAGGCTGGAATCACAAGGCTTGCAGTACCTACAAAATCCACTCAAAAATTCCTTGAAGAAAAAGGATACAAAATAAAAGTTAAGGAAACATGCTGTGTTTCTTCTTAAGCATGACTTAGTTTCCTTTTATTTGAGTGATTTCAACACCCTTCTTGCTAATCTTGGCGATTTGGATGCTTCCACCAGATGCAATGTCTCTTTTTCGTGCTGCACTGACTGCACGGACTGCAAGTTCCTTACCTTCGGCTAATGTCATTTTTTCACGGAATTCGTCTTCCAATACACCGAAAGCTACGACGGATCCGCTTCCTGTTGAAGTGAATCGTTCTTCTTCCAGCATGCTGCCCAAGGGGTCCAGCATATAGATGTGAGAGCCTTCTTCATCTACTCCGCCCACAATCAGCATGGAAATGAGAGGGTATATTCTGTTGCGAAATAGAATTGACGAAGTCAATCTAGAAATTGCCTTAACTGTCAGTTCGCGTCCTTTTTCCAATGCTTCTAATCTGGCAATAGCACGAACATTATTGACAACCTGTTGGCAGTCTGCAACAGAACCAGAAATGGTCATAGCAATATGATCTGTAACCTGAGCAATTTTTGGAGCAGTATCACTTGCTACAAGGTATCCCATTGTAGCCTGCGATTCTGTACCTAAGATTATACCTTCACTTGTCTTTATTGCAACTGTTGTAGTGTGGGACATTAAACGTTGCTGATTATTTTTCCCCGGCATCATAGTGTTTAACCCTCTGGCATCGACTGTGATTTAAGATTTAAGTCTTATCATTTTTTTACATTACCCTCATTATAGGGAGATTTAAGAAAATGGAGAGCCTGTCAAAACATTTTTAGCTGGTTTACTTCTTTTTCCCAACACTTACTATCAGGAGATATGATCTTGGCACTTAGACCAGAAATTCATTCACCTCAAACAGGTCAAAAACGGAGCGGTCGTGGCTTTACAACAAAGGAACTGCGTGACGCTAACATCACCCTTGCTGATGCAAGATGGATGGCGATTCCCATTGATAATCGACGAAGTACCAGTTACCCAGAAAACGTTGCGATGCTCAAGGAATACGTTAAACGTATTTCACAACTTGGTAAAGGCGCTAAAGCGAAGCGGACAACTAAAGCGGCTCCAACAAAAGAGAAACCTGTCAAAGCAGTTCCTGTAGAAGTGGAAACTGATCTTACTGAACTTTCAGGCATCACAAAGAAGCTAGAAGAGACTCTGGTTTCAGCCGGTGTAACTAGCATTAGTGCCCTAGCATCAGTTCCTGCAAGACGATTAACAAGAATTACTGGTCTAAAAAGAGAGCGAGTTGACAAGATAATTGATGCAGCCAAACGTCATGTTAGAGAAAAGACTCGAGTAGTGCGGGAAGAAAAAGCCAATGAACCACAAATCACAGAATTGAAACATTTGCCAGACATAACTCGCGAAGATATTCGGAAACTAAAAGACTTAGGCGTAGAGACACTCGATAATCTGAAAGACGAAACTGCTAGAGATCTATCTCTGCTATCAGGAATTGCAGAATCCAAAATTAAAAATTGGATAAAGATCATCCGAAGTCTGAAATAAAGATAATATTAAGATTGGGCTTCTTGTCTTCCATTCTATATTGGCTAGCAGGACTTTGCTAGATACTTTTCCCAAGGAAATGCCTGTTCTGCAGAAAACCAGCCAAATTCCTCTTGTAAAAGGGCAATGGCTCCTTGAGGAGGGATGATGCCCTTCTCTGAAATTATTGCATCAATGTATTCTGGTGGAGTTACATCGAATGCAGGGTTTCGCACATCAACATGTTTCCATGTTGCTAGTTTTTCGGGCGAAACTACTTCTGACGTGTCTCGTTCCTCAATCTCGATTAGTTCTCCAACCATTGTCAGTGGGCTGAACTTGTAACTTTCAGCTGCGACGAAAAAGTCGACTCTTGCCTCATCAGCTGCCAAGGCTAGCAGGCTTGTCCCAATTTTATTAACAACTGCGCCATTTGCTGTGACGGAATCGGCACCAACAAAGACTTTGTCTCCCCTGCCAATTAGATATCGAATTGAGTTATCTGTTATCAATGAGCATGAAATCCCTGCATTATCAAGCCACGTTGCACTAATATGTCCCTGAAACTTTGGTCTGGTTTCAGGAACAAAAACTGTGAACTGCTTGCCCATTCCATGGGCAGTAATCAAAATTTCTGCAGCTGTGGCACTGTTACAATATGTGAAAATCACATCCCCATCCATAATAAGACGTGACCCAATCTGACCAATACTCTTGACTGCATTAATGGACATTGTAATGAAGTTATTACCAATTAATTTCGCCTGCTCCTTCAATCCTGAAATTTCACTTATCTGCTGTGACAAACTTTCAAGGCGAGTAAAGAAATATCGAAGTCCATTGGGTAATGAAACAGCTGAGGGTCGAGTATTGTAGAGAAGTTGGGCTGCCACTGCAACGTCACAAAGCAAATCCTTTATTGTTCCAGATTTTGATTCTTCTGTCGCAACCATTAGTCCCTGCACTGCTGCTCTAGCAATACGCCCTGCCCCCCGTGTTCGCATTGACTGAATATCGTCAGCAATTTGTCTCGTTTTTGTCGGGATTGATAACATGAATCTTCTTCCGTCGGTTTTATTACCAAGCTGCTAATGTATTAATCCTCTGTAAGTGGGAGGACAATATATAGTGAAACTAGATTGGCTGATAAAAAAGCTGCATACATATGAAATAGCTTCTGCTGACGGTACAGCAATCGCAGCAGCTTCGGCACTAAAAGACTTTGCTCTAAAAACTAAAGCAAAAACCCCAAAGGACCTAATAGATTTACTGAATGCAACTACTCGTGGTCTTCGGGAGGCACGTGAGAGTTCCGCCGCCCTCTATAACTGCCTTAATGTAATCGAAACTGCAGCTCAAAAAGCCTTCATTGAAAAAACTTCAATCGATGAGATGCGACAGCGCATTGCTGGCTCCTGCGATTCCTTTGTTGACCTTATTGCAAAGGCAAAGGAGCGTATTGGAGAAATTGGATCCAAACGCATACGCTCAGGTGACATTCTCCTCACATTATGCCGAAGTACAACTGTTTTGACCATCCTCAAAGAGGTTGCTGCTCAAGGCAAAGAAATCAAAGTCTTCGTTGCTGAAAGCCGACCTGACCTGGAAGGTCGCATTATGGCCACCGAAATATCAGAGCTTGGCATACCAGTTACTTTAATCACCGATTTTGCCACCCGAATATTCCTCCCCGACATCGACCTTATGCTTGCGGGTGGAGAAGCAATTTCTGCCACCGGTGCAGTTGTTTCAAAGGTTGGAACCGCTGCTCTTGCTGAATTGTGTCATGAAGCTCGCGTGAGGGTTCTCCTAGCTTTAGGAAGCTACAAGTTTTCCCGCGAAACCATTGTTGGACGCCTTATTACACTCGAAGAAGGAAATCCTGATCAGGTTATTCCCAAGAAAGAGGTTCCTCCAAATGTTACAATACGAAACCCCCTCTTCGACGTAACGGGACCTGACAACATCGATGCTCTTATCACTGAACTCGGAATAATTCCACCACAAGGCGCCTACATGCTTCTGAAACCCAAATAAAAAAACCAGACTTTTGGCTAGAGGAAGTTCCAGCTTTTTATCTCGCCAATGGCGTACCCAAAAAAGCTTGCTGCAAGAATGAAGGGGGTATAGAATAATAGAAAGAGGAGATAGCCATCAGCATAGAATGCACTAAAAGTAACTAGAAGTTCTGGGAGAATTGATGACCATTCTGGATAAACACCCCAGTACCATTGCCAATGGTACATTAGTGTTGAAGCATAGGCTGGGTTTAAAAAAAGGAGTTCAAGGATAATGAAATAATTGACTACGAGGAACAGGAATGGACCTATGAATCCTGCGGCAACAACATCTCTTGCCTCAAACTTTACTAGGAACGCGATGAGAATGGTTGCTCCTCCAAAGAAGAAAAGGTAGATGAAAAAGTCTATTGCTGCAGTCGGTGAAGCAGAGTTTAGAATATAGGTAAATTTGGTACCGAAGATGACAAAATGAAGCAAATCAATGCCAAGATAAGCCAAGCATATGAAGCCAGAGGTTAGGAATACATGGCTCCATACAATATTTGTTTCTAGGCGTGGTGTCAATCATGCCTTCCTCGGTTCTTAGATTCAATGAATAAGATTGTGCATATTAAAGTCCTAGTCTTAATCAACTACATTTTTCTCACTAATTAGGAATAGTAATAATCGCACAGTTTCGTTTTTATACCATCATTGTGTTTCAGCCATGAAAGGTTAAATCTGACTTACCTGCAAACTAACATCATGGAGCCGCAGCATCATGTCTTCAGTCATATCAACCAAAAGTCGTGAAAAAGCCTCCAAGAAACTCGCTTTTATCAATGTTGAACTCTGTGGAATCTGCCAAGGCTGTGCAACTGTCTGCCCTGTGAACGCAATCGATGTCATTGAAAACCAAGCCCAAGTAATGCCAGATAAATGCTCAGGCTGCGGAATTTGCATCAAAGTCTGCCCAGTAGGAGCGATTACTCTTGTCGAAAGATAACCACATAATCATAGTTGGCGGAGGACCCGCTGGCGCCTCAACAGCAATAGCTGCTGTACGCAATGGCACAGAAGTCACCATCATTGATCGAAAGACCAACATCGGAATCCCTGTCCAATGCGGCGAATTGGATTCAGTGAACTAACACAAATCCACGTCAAGCCATTGGAAAGACTGGACCCGGTGTTGCAGAAATCGATATCCCCCAAGAAGCAATACGCGCCCCAGTTCGTGGCTTCCGCATCTATAGCCCGGGTCTTATTCCAGTCGACTATGCCAAGAAAGATATAGATGGCTATGTGATTGACCGTCGTGTATTTGACAAAGAACTCTTTGCAAGAGCAACAGAGAAAGGAGCTGAATCTCTTCTTGGAGCAAAGGTCATTGACCTAACCCGCTCGAATGGAGTGGTCGACGGAGTTGTTATTCGTCATTTTGGTCAACGAAAAACAATCAAAGCCAAAGTCGTTATAGGCGCTGACGGAGTGAACAGCCAAATCGCCCGCCTCACCAAACTACGAAGATTCTACAAGCCAGCTGAAATTGATTCTTGTTTCGCATATGAGATGTCCAACTGTGATCTTGAGGTATCAGATCTATTACAATTTCTATTAGGAAGCGAACTATGCCCACGTGGATATATCTGGATTTTCGCCAAGGGCAATGGTCGTGCAAATGTTGGTATCGGCATTGGTGGAGGATATGGCGAGAAAACAGCAAAGCAATACTTGGATCACTTCATTAAGAATCATAAGGTTGCAGAACAACAACTTAGCAAGGCAAAAATCATCGAAACCCGCGTAGGTGCGCTTCCAGTTTGTGGTCCAAACAAACAAAATGTCGTAGATGGTGCAATGCTAGTGGGTGATGCAGCGGGGCATGTCCACCCCATTACAGGCGGTGGGATGGGCTATGCAATCGTATGCGGAAGCATAGCAGGGAGAGTCGCAGCCCAATGTGTCATCGAAGACAAAATTGCAGCAGACCATCTTAGTCAATATGAAGAGGAATGGCGGAAGCTCTATGAAGGAGAATTCAAGCAGTCATTGAAACTCCGCGATCTCCTCCTAAAAACTGAAGATGAAACCCTAGACAAGCTTGCAAAAATTGTAACTGGTGAAGCCATAGTTGACTTGACAGCTGGAAAAAAGGTTAAGCTCTTTTTGAAGGCGATGGCGACAAAAGATGGAAAACTTATCTCCCTGATGAAAGAATTACGGAAATTACGTATGGTCTAGGCGAGTAAACAAATTTAAATTGCCATTCCTCTCTCTTCTGAATGAAAACTGAGGTTACTACAATGGGTACAGCAACAGGAATATTAGCTGCGTTCATCTCGACACTAGCTCTTGCTTACGGGATCATTTATGCAGCAAGTATAGGTCTTTTTACACTATCAAGTGGAGGCATGATACCGAACGGGATTACTACGGGTTTCACAGCTGCATCTTGGTATGTACAAATACAGACGGTTCTCAGCGGAATCCTTCTTAACATTATGGAAGTCTACATTTTGGCCCCCCTCATTTGGCTTGTCGGTGGGCTAATCAGTGGATTGGTTCTCCGAGATGCAGTTAAGGGCATCTCTGCAAGCCTGGTTTCAGGAATCATCATTGCCATCGTGTGCTGGATAATCTCTTGGTACATAATGTTTGGCTTTGATTTCGCCTTACTACTTGACGAGGCACTAATTGCCCTTGTCATATTCTGGATGATTAATGGGGTTCTCGGAGGAATAATCGCCGCTATCGGCGGTGTAGTCGGCGGAACACTGACCTCGCGAAAAGAAACCCGATAAATAAGCACTAATCAGTAGTGCTTTGAAGGCGCCATGCTATGCCAAATCTACGAAGTAGGATAGCTGTTCCCTCAGGAATACTCATTGCACTAACTATCTCATTAATCATCTATTATCTTGACCTGCCAACAGTCCACTCAATTGTCTTTACGTCATATGCTGGCTTCATAGACCCAAATCAACTATACGAAGTCGCATGGCTGCTTGCCACAATAGACAACCTGCTAAATCTAGCCAACCCTCTCTCACTAATAATATGGTGTACCATCATCATCGGCACCTCACTGGCAATTCATAACATGAACAGCTCGCTAAAACTAATTGGGACCGCCATCATTTTCCCCGGTGCAACATGGCTCCTATTCACATTCAAATACGCAGCCCAAGCAGGGATGAGTCTTCTAACAATAGAATGCTTCTTTCTTTGGCGTCTCATCATACCACTGGTCCTAGGTTTGAGTGCAACGGGCCTCATTTCAATACCCTTCTGGATCAGCAGCCACAGAAAACCCACAGTCACTGAAACACCAATTGCCATCCAGTTCATTTGTCAAGAATGTGGTGCACAATACCGCTCGAACCCCACAGTATGTGTCCAATGCGGTTCTGAAGGAAGAATAAGGAATACAAAGGAAACAGCGTAGCTTCTTGCGATTTCTGCAATATGCGAGACGATATTTTGAGGAAAAAGCAAAAATTTATAATCAATGAAGGTAAAGTTATATTGCCGGAATTGGGCAGCTTCAAAATTTTTGAAAGACCCGAATCCCTCTCTCAAAGGCAGAATCCTCCC
>JABXGU010000512.1 GCA_016550415.1 archaeon
CCTACATTATCGACGGTGATTATATGCAGGTACCAACTGTCACCATCTGCTAACGCTGAACTTGTCGTATTAGGATCAACTGTGTCCACGACTTGAGAAGGTGAACCGGAAGGATTGGTTGACCAGTATAAGCCATAGCCAGCTACACCACTGCCTGAACCGTCTGTTGCACCTGACCATTCCACAAAGACTGTATTATCGTTTGACCAGATATTATAGGTCGGGTTCGATGAAAATGAACTTGGGTTGCTGGGATCAGTGGTATCAATTTTGAATGGACCAACATTGTATGCTGTATCTGCCCAGTTTCCCACATTATCGACCGTTCGTATATGGAGATACCATTCTCCATCAGTCAAGGGGTAACTAGTGTTATATGTGTTGGTTGTATCCATGACGGCCGAGGGAAGTCCAACTGGATTCTGGGACCAATAAAGACCATAGCCAGCTACACCACTGCCTGACCCATCAGCGGCGCCTGACCACGATACATAAATGGTGTTATCTGTGGTCCATACATTAACTAAAGGAGAAGAGCCGTAACTGGTGGGATTGGTTGGGTCAAGGGTATCAGCGCTTTTGGTCATTTGAGTTGTTGTGTATACGCCTTCATTGTTGTTCTCATCTAATTCTGTAACATCGGAGTCGCTGTCAATTATCCAGCCAATATAATAGTTACCAGAAGATAAGCCAGCAGGGAAGGTTCCACTCCAAGTGGCAGTTGTTGAACCATAAGCAGCAATACTACCCACAGTCACAGTGCCGATTTCGAAGTCAGAAGGCGAAATGACAATATTGGTAGAGGCATAGAATGTGACATCGAAGGATCCAGAAGCAACAGTGCCCCAATTGCTAATATCAGTCGAAACAGTAAATGCAGTTGAACTGGCAGGTACAGTTGTTGGTGAAAAAGATCCATATCTATTCCCATAATTCGGATCGATAGCGTTCCATTGTAGACTATAACGTTGGCCCCTGTCAACAAGGTCAGGCAAATCAGATGGTCGATTGGCAGTATCACCGCTAAGTAAACTGTTAATAGTGCCATTTAGTGATGTGCTCAGCCGGGTGCCATGATTGTGACCAGATCCATCGTTACCATAGGTATGAATTGTTAGAACATATCGTTTGCCGCCTACAAGGCGCCAGATGGGCATACCACTTTGTCCCCCAGCAGTATCACAGTCATACCAATGTAGTGTTCCGTTAGCTGAACTCCCAGTGTCAGCATCATAATACATGTTTAATCCTTGATCTAAGTCACCGGGATATCCACCACTATTTACTGTGCTTGTGTAGTTGGAATCGGAACTGGCGAGAGCCCATCTGTTCATCCAACCAAGGTAGTCACCGATATTTCTGTCTAATCGGACGAGTCCCCAGTCGTAGTTAGTATTATGTGAATTTACCCATCCGTTACTAGACCACATCAGAGTCATCTTGGCTTTGCAGTAGGGAGCATAGCCATCATCCATTGCTGGGATTATCCACATTTCATCTGCCCAAGAATCATAAGGCCAGCCAAGTTCATCGTGAAGATAGACGACATGTCCCGCTGTCAATATATGGAAATCATCAACTAGAAAACCAGTACCAGTACCGGTTCCACCACCAGGATGAGTGAAGTATATTTTACAAATTGTGTTCCAAGGATAACTTGTTGTAGATGAGAAAGAACTCACTCTGACACGATCATCGCCGCCAATGACACTTTCAGTATTGTCAGAGGAGGCAGATTGAGATAGGGCTGATTCAATATTGGCTGCTGTCAGTTCAGACTCTGTAAGACTTGACAACTTTGACTTGAGTGATAATGGCAGTTCATCTAGAGAACTAGGCGCTTCTACCGATGCTGCCCCTATCTCCGAAGGAACAATAGATGAAATTTCGATTCGAGGACTGCTACGTGAGAATGTTGGCGGAAGACTCATGACTGTTGAACCAATCACAGAAGAAAACAACAGAACACTAAGCAAAATTAGCATAAGTCCTTTTGATATTTTCAAATTTTTTTACCCCATAAAGTGTTTTTTCCCTTAATGGAATCCTAACACGAGGATTACACATACAAATTGACATTATACTATTTTAATTAATAGCACATTAGCTAGCGAAAAAAGATCCTGGTCCAGTAAAACCATTAAATCACATTTAGCTCTTTACCAATCTTTTCAAAGGCTGTAATGGCTAGATTAAGATTATCTTTGGATAGGGCTGCGTTCATCATAGTGCGGATACGAGCTTTATCCCGGGCAACCATTGGAAACACGATTGGTAAGGCGAACACACCTTCTTCATAGAGCCGGTTACTCATTTTCTTAGCAACACTACTTTCACCAACAATTACAGGAGTAATTGGTGTTTTACTAAATCCAGTGTTGAAGCCAAGATCGTTGAGAGCGTTTTTGAAGTATTCAGTGTTTTTCCATAGGTTTTGGACGTGGCGTGGTTCATTTTCTAGGATATCAATTGCCGCAATACAGGCAGCAGCTACGGGGGGCGGGTGAGAACCACTGAGAAGCCATGTGCGGGATTTGTTTAGAGCAAATTGGCGAAGAGATAGACTGCCTGAAACATGACCTCCGACAACGCCAAAGGCTTTGCTGAAGGTTCCCATTTCCACATGCACGTCTTTATGGGTGAGTTTGAAATGTGAGACTATGCCGCGACCGCCTTCACCTAAAACAGCTTCACCATGGGCGTCATCTACATAGATCATAGCACCATAAGGTTTACAGATCTTGACTATTTTATCTAGTGGAGCAATGTCACCATCCATGGAGAAGACGCCATCTGTGATGACAAGTATGCGACCATATTCAGGCTTATGTTTTGAGACTTCCTCCATGACGCGAACTAGATCAGGCATATTTGTGTGTTTGTAGATAGCGCGTTCTGCACGTGTAAGACGGACACCATCGATTATGGATCCATGGTTGAGTTCATCACTGATTATGATGTCGCCTTTTCCTATTAACTGGGGGATTAATCCGGCATTGGCTGCGAATCCAGTTTGATAGACCAAGCTTGCTTCTGCATTTTTGAACTTCGCGAGCCGGCGTTCCAATTCTTCATGGAGATCCATGTTACCTGCAATTGGACGGACGCTACCGCTGCCCACACCATGAGATTCGATTGCTTTGATGGCAGCTTGTTTGAGTTTGGGGTGATTACTCAATCCCAAGTAGTTGTTGCTGCAGAGCATGATGACTTCTTTTCCGTCTACCATGCAGCGAGGTGTGCTGGGTCCTTGGAGTTCACGGAGGCGCCAGTCAAGCGCCTTTTTTACAAGCTCTTCATATTCCATCTTAAGAAATGCAGTAGGGTCACGCTTTGAGGGCATCAAAAACTCACCTTTATCAGCACCTTTTCGTTATCAGTTTTTAATTGTTACCTGAAAGCCTAGATAGTTATCTCATTTTTAATCACTTGCGAAATTGCTGAATTAACGAGGAGAAAATCCTTGTTTTTGCCACTGTCATCAAGAAGACCACGAATTCAAAAACCATTCGTAC
Source organism: archaeon (assembly GCA_016550415.1). The sequence continues at coordinate 3,516 of JABXGU010000512.1, forward strand.
ATATAGGTTACAAAGTATATAATTGAAGAGTGGAAAAAAACATAGAAAATATGGGTTTGATTAGCCTTGACAAAAAAGTCAATTATCATTATCGGTGCGGGATTAGCTGGCCTTGCTACTGGCTGCTATGGACAAATGAATGAATTTAGAACCCAGATTTTCGAACACCATATCCAACCAGGTGGTGTGGCTGCTTGGTGGAAGCGGAAAGGGTATCTGATTGATGGAGGCATTCACTTTCTAATGGGACATAGACCGGGGCAGTCTTTCTTTGATTTGTATAGGGAACTTGGTGTTCATCAGGTTCTAGTTAATGATATGACATCTTATGGTTTGATTGTTGATGAGGTTAGTGGTCGGACTTTGGAAATCACTCAGGACCTTGACAAACTGGAAGCAGAACTAAAATCGATTTCGCCCGAGGACTCGAAAGCCATTGAATACCTAATCAAGGGGGCACGAGCTCTGCAGGGATTTGACATGGGAGGCATGGATTTGATGCAGCCTCCTGAGTTGCAGGGACGTTTTTCCACGCTTAAGCTGCTCTGGAAGCTGAAAGGGGCGTCAAAATACTTCATTGGGAAGGCTAGTAAATCAGTTGCGGAATTCGTTGATTCTGTTCCCATTCATAATCCTTGGATCCGGACCTTTTTCTTGAACCTTTTCTTGCCAGAAGTCCCTGTATGGTTTGTGATGTCGCTGCTTGCTATGTTGGCTGATAGACAGTTAGGTCTTCTAAGGGATGGTTGCAAAGATTTTGTCCAGCGTTTAGTGCAACGATACCAAAAATTTGGTGGACAGGTTACATACAAGGCAACTGTTGAAAAAATCCTTGTCAAAGATAATAGTGCTGTTGGGGTGGCTCTGGCAAATGGCGATAAATATTATGCAGATATTGTTGTGTCTGCAGCCGATGGCTATAGTACGCTTTTCAAGATGCTGGATGGGCTCTATATTTCAAAGCAGTTGAAAAAGATGTATAGCAAATGGGAATTCATCAAACCCATTGTCCTTATTTCATATGGTGTTGCACGCAAATTCACAGGGGAACCCTCAACGAAGTTCATTTGGCTTAAGACCCCATTCAAAGTAGGGAACGAAACCATTCCAGGGTTTGTAATCCGTATCTTCAATTATGGTGACAAGTTCGCC
>JABXGU010000513.1 GCA_016550415.1 archaeon
ATAAAACACTTTTTCAATTTGAAACAAGTCCAATAAGAAAGAAGTACAGAATAATGTGAAAGAATCGATTGGAGACTGTGTCTGATGCCAACACAAATTGACCTCCTTGTGACGAATGGAAACATACTGACCATGGACTCCAATCAACCAAGCGCAGAGGCATTCGCTGTCAAAACAGGAAGAATAATTGCTATTGGCACGAATGAAGAATTATCTGCATTGAAAAGGCAAGCTAGACATACACTTGACTTACATGGAGCAACAGTTGTACCAGGTTTCATTGATAGCCATACCCATTTTGCTGAAATGGGAACCTCCATGCTCAATTTGGACCTTAGCTGTGCCTCATCAGCAGAAGACGCACTAGGGCTTGTTAAAACACGAATATCAGTTACTGCCCCAGGAAACCTCATACTTGGATATAATTTAGATGAAAGTAGTTGGCCTTCACCCCGATTTTTGACGAAGAAGGATCTTGACCCCATTGCACCTCATAATCCTGTTGTGCTCATTAGGATCTGTGGTCATCTAGCCTGTGTCAATTCGCTGGCACTCCAGAGATTAGATATTAATCTTAGTCATCCGGGCGTTGATAGGAACCCAGTAACAGGAGAAGCTACAGGAGTACTTCGTGACATTCCTATAGACCCTCGAAGCCTGCAAAAACTTGAGGATTTCCCCAATCGAGCGATTTTGGAAGCATGCCGTTATGCTAACAGTATTGGAATCACCTCAATACACGAGAACTTGTATCTTCGCCAACTTCCTTTCATCACTGAGTATCTGAACCTTCGTCGTACAAATCAACTCACTGTTCGAGTCTATTGCAATCTTGAGACAAAAATGCTGGACCGAATTGCAGGACTTTGTTTGGCTACTGGCTTTGGTGATGATTTCTTTCGATTAGGTGGTGTAAAAGCCTTCATCGATGGGTCATTGGGCGCTCAAACAGCAGCCATTACCCAACCCTATGATGATATGACTACCACCAACGGAATGTTGTTAGTAAGCGAAGATGAGTACCGATTCATTCTTGAGACATCAAATAAGTTGGGACTCCAAGTTAACACCCATGCGATTGGCGACAGAGCAATTGAGTTACTATTACGTTGTCATGAACAGGAATGCAGCAATGATATTGCAAGCCAGCTTCGCCATAGTATCATTCACGCAGAATTGTTGACTCCTCCACTTCTGCAAAGAACAAAAAAGATTGGCACATTATTGTTGATGCAACCGAATTTTGTTCACCGCTGGGGATTGCCCGGCGGAATGTATGATATGCGACTTGGACCAATAAGAGCCCAACAACTCAACAACTTCCGCCACATCCTTGACGCAGGAATACGTGTTGCTTTTGGTTCCGATTGCATGCCAATGAACCCACTTTACGGGATATACGCAGCTACAACACATCCAAATCCTGCAACACGCATTACAATAGAAGAAGCCCTACGTTGTTACACTATCGAGGCAGCTTATGCTAGCTTTGAGGAAAAGGAAAAAGGCAGTCTAACAGAAGGCAAACTAGCTGACTTTGTCGTCTTATCAGAGAATCCCCTCACTATAGAGCCAAAAAGAATTCAGGACATTAGGATTGAGAAGACATTTCTTGGAGGCGTCTGCGTTTTTTCACATATCTAGTGGTCGCTTGCGAATTAGAAATGCAGTAGTTTCTTGGAAACTTGGGAACAGAGACTGAGCCGGCTTACGTGAAACACGAAGGGCAGCCACAGCAGCTGCATAGACAGCCGAACGAGCAAGAGTTGCCCCCGATAACATACTTACAGCAAATCCTGCATCAAACGCATCACCTGCAGCTGTGGTATCAAGAACTTCGACTTCAAAGGCAGGAATCTTACGTTGATCTTCCTTTGTAACAAGTAAGCAGCCCTTAGCACCCATTTTCACTACAACATTCAACGCCCCAATTTCTAATAGGTGAAGGGCAGCTTTGCGAGTATTACGCAGCCCAGTAAGGGCACACACTTCCTTTTCATTGGGAAAGAATACATCAACAAAAGGCAGAATATTATGAATTTCAGTCACGGTCTTTGTGGTCCATCCCGCAGGATCCCAACCGGTATCCAATGAAGTGATTATTCCTTTGTTATGCGCTTTTTTGAGTAGTGACTTTGCGTTTGCTCCGCGTATAAGGTCTAGAAGGTGATACCCCGCAAGATGAAACCATCGGGGCGGTAAATCAGCATCAATACAACTCTGCAAGTCATTCAAAGTTACCTGAGAATTAGTGCCCTTAAATGTGACAAATGATCTTTCACCATCATCTCGAACGAAAGCCACACTAATACCTGTGGATTGCTTTTCAACAAAATGAGTCCACTGGGTTTTTACCCCTGCCTCACGGAATGCTCTGACCACGACCTCACCAAATTGATCGATTGCTAGGCGTCCAGCAAAACCAGTACTTGCGCCTAGACCTGCTGCACAAAGTGCAAAATTTGCAGCGGAACCAGCTGCACGAAAACCCATCTCAGGCACAACGACCTCTTGTCCAAAACGGGGTAGAGTCCTAAGTTTTGGAAGAACCAGTTCAACATTCGCATCCCCAGCTGCCACCAATTGTATGGTTGCTGGCGCTATGGTACCCACTTTGTGCGTCATATATTTCCACCTGCATATAAAGTTGAAATAGCTACTCTATTTATTAATCGAATAGAAAAGAAGATTGGCATACCCACTCTAATATTCCGTTAAAAAGAGGGTAGGAACGCTTAACTCCATCATGGAGAAGCGTTCTCATCCGACGGAACTAATTAAGACTTACCCGCAGAGAATAGCGGGTATTGAGGGATTCTAGTTTGTTACTGATTAGCCTTTGCCAGGTCCACGAACCAAAGTAATCTCTAGAGCACTAACATTGGCAGAATTGCCTTCAGCAGTTTTTACCTGCTCAGTGCTAATCACAATGTTCTGCACGATGAGATCTGTCATAAAGCGATTGCGCAGCACTTCAGCAACATCAACAGCCCGGCTAATAGCTCTACCACGCGCCTTGATGATTAGCTCATTAGGATTGCGGTTAAGCTGAGTAACACATGCTGTGATGTACGACATTAACGGTTTGCTTCCGACAAAGACGACGCTTTCATCGCGTTTGGCCTTTGGACTTTCAGGCTTTGCTTCTGAGGCTTTGGGGGCCTCTGAAGATTTAGGAGATTCTGATGTTTTTGATCCAGGCATTTTTTGTTATCCTCCATCACTAGAGAGTAGTTTGTTGATCTGGGTTTCACCAGTTCTTTGATGTCGGTGATTGCAGAAGAATCGTCTTCTACATTCAACGAAGGGAATTAGGGTCTTTGATAGACAAGAGATTCCTTTAAAGTTTCTGTTTAGCACTTTAAGTATAAAATAATGCTAAGAATTTCTTTCTCTTTGATTTTGTGTAAAAATTGTTTAGCGAGAAGAGCATAACACTTAGAGGGGTATCGTAGTAGCCCAAAACCTATAAAAATGCTGAACTGTTGCTCCTTCTTCGCCGTAAAGGTGTCTTGGATGTCAGAGGAACCAGATGAATTAGCACGTATCCGTCAGCGCAAAATACATGCATTGGTTGAAGAGAAGCGTAGACAGGAAGTTGCAAAAGAGGCTAAAGCAGTACAAAAAAAGGAAAGAGAAAAACTGTTGCGAATCATCTTCATGCCCGATGCTATTGCTTATCTAGAGGAATTACGAAAATCTAAACCTCAGCTAGCATCTCGCATCGAAGACATTGCCATTTTGCTCTATTCTCAACAACAGCTGCCGGGACAAATACCAAAGATGGGTGTTCTTCTAGTTCAACGGCGGCTAGAGGGAGTAGAGTCACGTATCACGGTGAAACGCCGAGGAGAAGATGCTGTCAGCCTTTACGAGGCAGTTCGCAAAGATCTTTCTGAGCATGAATGAAAATCTCTGGAACGTTAAAAAGGCGTCTGCAATTTTTATGGAGTAACTGCTGGTATAGTGGAGGGTGTTGTTGCTTCCTTCAGGATATTACCCCTTTCATTCTTTAGAATTACACGAATGACGCTAACCGCATTGGCACCCTGTGTATTTCTCTTGATATCTCGTTCTATCATCCTTAATGCATCCTTATTACTAAGTTCTTGAAATGCATTTACCCCAAATTTTAGTAAAACATGTAGAATAGTTCCAGCTTCCCGAAAAGCGGGATTCTCAGGTAAATCAACTTCCAAGGATTCTTCCTGTTCCACTGGATATGACGCTTTCCATTGAAAATAGCGTTTATGGGATTCGCTTCGAATATCCAATAGCCCAGTACATGACAATACTTCAATGACATCATATAGTCTACGTTTCTCTCTAAGGGGTAAGCCAATTTGCAAGAGTAACGTGTTGGTTGTATATTCCCTTTCAGGATGTTCTCGAAGAAAATCAACTACACGATAAGCAACTTCACCAAGCTTCATTTCAACATCCTCGCCCAGTCCAGTTGTCATATTCAACTCCAAGCCAGTGAAATTCCTTCTGCCTTAGGGGGATTGTCCAACAACTAGCTTGTTTTGGTGAACCATCCCTCATGACAACTTTGGTAATATAATAGACTCCAAACATATCAAAAAAAGGCTGGTAATACCAAAAATGATAGCAAATCCTTGATTGCACATTGGAATGAAGAGAAATTATTTGTTGAAAAAGGAGTTAATAGAACCTTATGATTTCTAATTCAAGCCTTATTTAATAATCAAACTTAAATTATGAGATTCACTTGTAGATGTGTGGGGCAAGGTTTTGTGTGATTGGGCATGTCAAAACGCTGTTCAGTTTGGTCAGTAGTTATTCTCCTCTTTTTGATTCTAATAGGCGTAACATATACACCGGCTAAGGGTTTTGTTTACGTGCACATCTGGCAGGCTAGCTTTTCAGGCTCACTTATGGTTGTTGGTAACCAATCTTACCCAGTTTCAACAAGATGGGATTATATCAATAATAATACATTGCAGACTTGCGAACTAATCACCTTGGATATTACTCTGAACAATGATACGATTGTCCCAACTGATTTGGTTTCTGATGCTGATGGTAATTCTGAGTTGATTCTTAATTTAACAACACCTATGCAACAAAATGATATTCTATCATGGCGTGAAGAATGGCGTTTTACAGTATCTGAACAGAGACAAAATATACAACATTTAAGCATTGAACAGTCAGTAAGTATCACCGAAATTGAAGATATAATTGGTGAACAGAATTATCACCGGTATACTCAAGGAACAAATCTTTGGAAAATAACTAACCTGACCCTTACTAATTTAGCAACAGACATACAAGAAAACTTGCCAGAAAACCAAAGAGAAAATGCCCTTTCCCTGGTTTTTGCAGCTATAGAATGGATTCATCATAACATAAATCGCACAATACTACTTGTTGAACCTCAGTACCCTGAGGAGTTACTTGTCAGTCGAATCGGTGACTGTGATGATCAATCAAACCTGCTTATCGCGCTCCTTCGCATTTATGGTATCCCCTCTTACCTGATGACTGGTCACTGGTACCAGGAAGGAGCCAGTACAAACCGATACTTATGGGGTTCTGTCTCAGAAAATGCATTCTTATTTGTGAATTGGAAGAATGTTTTAGGTCATGGTTGGACAATGGTCTATATTCCTCCCTGGGGATGGTTACCTTTCGACCTTAGTGTAGAAAACATAGAAATCAGCCCTGCTAATGCATATTCTGATTCCCTTTTTGCGAAAGGGTTGCCAATGGTATCTCTCTGGAGGTGCATCTCCTCAGATTACATTGGTGAACAGCGTTCACTAAAACAAGATATTTTTGATTATCACCTACACCTCTACGACTTTGAGACATGGACCACACTCGGCACCATCCCAATTCTCGACTTCTTCTACTTCGCAATTAATGTAGCTACTATCATCGCCCTAGCCATTACCTTGGTTCTTCTCAGCTGCCTTGTTGGAATTAGTATGCGTCGCCAGCCTCAGGAGGATAATTCGTAGAGAAAGACAAAGAGCATATGGTGGAACTGAAGAAGTGACTACAAAACTCCAAGCATACGAGTTGTACTACAAGGCAGTCTTTGATGAAGACTCAAATGCCACCAAATTTTGGGGTCCAATACCCCGCACAATAAAAGATGCTTTGGTCTTCAGTCGTCAAATAGCAATAAAGTATCAGCAGGGGCAGCAACCAATTTTTTCTGAAAAACGAGTCTCAGAATTATGTGCCACAATTGAAGAGCTACACCAAAACTATAGCATGTTGACAGGTCAGGTTAAGGGGCATCTGGAACAACTTGCTCAAATACCAGCAGCCGTAGAAGCAGGACACCAGCCTGCTGTTTTGGGAGGTCCGGGCTTTGTTCTCAATAAGATTGCCACCATCATTCGTCTTGCCAAGTTACAGAACTCGGTTCCAATCATGTTTGTAGGCGATCATGACACCGAACAGAAAGAATTGACTGTTATTCACCTGCCAAGCCCAGGTCCAAGTGGAATAGCTTTCACTCTACCAATATCCACAGCGTTCCAACAATCGCCCCTCCATATGTTGCCTTTGCCCTCTGAAGCTTGGCTAAAGAGTGTAATACAAAAGATAGATTCTACATATCATGAACTAGCAACTACTGCGTCTCGTAAAAGTAGGCAAACATACACTGAACGGGTAGAAATTATCAAGAGTCTCCTACTTGAAACTTACAGTCGTGCATCGAGTTTGGTTGACTGGGTTCTACGCCTTTGGATGCAAATATCTAATTTCAAACAAGAATGTGGCGTTCTATTCCAGCGTTTCTCGAATCCAAAGATTCGCTCATTGATGTTACCAGCATACGAATATCTTCTTTCGTCAAAAAATCGACTCCGATTTATAAATGCAATGAACCAAGCTTCGGAGCAGCTTCGAAAACTTAACTATCAACCCGGTATTGGAAACCGCTCTAAAGATTATGTTCCTTTCCACATTGAATGCCCCTCACAAGGTTGCAATCGCACAAGACTGGAACCAGTTCTTAAGGAACAGGCAAAAACTTCTTCGTATAGTATCTCAGCTACCTGTCCAAAATGCAAGGAAACTCACGTCATTGAAACCTCTGCTTCAAACCCCGACCTCAGCAATTGGACACAGTACCTTTCACCCCGCGTAGATACTCGCGCATTTCTTGTGCAAAGCTTCACACCAGTAATTCTACATGTGGGCGGACCAGGTGAAACAAGTTATCATGCCCAAGTATTACCTGGACTTTCAGCAATAGACAGCCTGCAATACATCTTTTTCCGGTACACGAGAATGTTCTATGATAATCCGTGGACCCGACGAGCGGCATTAACTTTACAAAATGAAAAACTTCCAGTTCTTGAATCAGGAAAAACACAGTTCTACAAATCAGCCATTGATGCGAATTATAATGAGGAAAACGAGGGAGTTGTACGTTCCCTCTTTGCCGCCTATGGTGAATACATCACTGATACTGCAAAGCAACTGACAGACGAAGAAATGCGCATAGAGAAGGAACGAAGTAAAGCTGTCAAGACACAAAGAGAAACCTCTGATCAATCAACTCGTCACCGACTCCAAGCACATATTGGTCTACTCACGAAACACCGCCAACTTCTACAAATCTATCAGTCTCAAATGTTCGGTCGATATGCACCTGAACGTTTTGGTCAAGAAGCTAGTTTTGCCTGGATAGACATGGCTATGTCATTAGGACCAAAACAGGTTATTGATAGGCTCCAAAACCACTATCAACTCCTTACTCCACCAGCAGCCATATTCCATATCGCTGGAACAACTTAGAAAATAGTATAGGTATTTTAGTAAATAATGCACCTAATACCCAGGAATAAAAATGGACGTCATGGAAGCAATAAGGAACCGGAGAAGCATTCGCCAATATCTAACAAAAGAGGTTGAAGAAGAGAAAATCAATGCTATTCTTGAAGCCGGTCGATGGGCACCATCAGCTAGCAACCGTCAACCTTGGCATTTCATCGTGATACGAGATCCAAAAATGAGAGAACAGTTAGGTGCAATCCATCCAAATGGCTCATGGATGAAGGACTCACCTGTGGTAATTGTAGTGCTGGGTAATCCAAGTAAACACCCCAACTATTATCTCTGCGACCCACATCAAGCTGTTCAGAACATGCTACTGGCAGCCCATTCACTGGGACTTGCTACGTGTTGGATGGGGGTTCGTGGCAAAGACTTAGAGCTTGATTTTAAAAAGTTGCTAGGTGTGCCAGAAGACATTAGAGCAATTTGTGCCATCTCCATCGGCTATTCGAACCAGAAACCATCTAGCACTAGATTAGCTCTTAAGAACATAGTTTCTTGGGAAAAATATGGGAAGAATAGATAATAGCATATCTTTCTCGCCAGCTATGAAATAGTGTTGAACCCTTACCATTGGTAGACTATCGGTGAATTACACTTTCATAAACAGCTTCATACTGTGGAACGACCTTTTCGGCAGTATGTTTGGATAGGATGGTCGCTCTAGCGTTTTTCCCAAGTCTCTTGACTAGGACGTCATCGGTGAACACTGCGTAAAGTCGATTGGCAAGAGTATCCAAGTCGCCGAAGGGAACTAACAATCCATTCTCGTTATCCTTAATGATTTCTGGGATTCCTCCAACTTCTGTTACAATAACTGGAAGGCTACAACTCATGGCTTCAAGTAAAGAGAGGGGAGCGCCTTCCAATTCAGAACAGAGGGCAAAACCCCTGGCGCACCTGAGATAACTTTCAACATCTCGTTTGAATCCTAGGAAACGTACACGTCCCATCAGGTCCAAGTCTTTGACAAGGTTCTCCACATCTGGTCTGGTAGGACCGTCGCCAATTAATAAGAGGTTGGCATCAGGAATTTGGTTGGCAATTTGTGCAAAAGCAGTGACTAAATCTGCAACACGCTTTACAGGTCGGAAATTGGACACATGAATTAGATGCTTACCATGATGATTCCATTTACACAGGCAGTCGCCGGATTGGAAACGATTCGCATCGATGAAGTTAGTGATTGGATTAAGTTTGCAATGAATTCCCAGTGTCTGGTCAGCAGTCTGGCAGATATGCTTGGATACACAGGTCACAGCATTGGCTGCTTCAACAGCAAAACGTGTGGTTGATTGATAAGCAGGATCTGCACCTAACGTATGGACATCGCTTCCATGTAGTGTCACTACATATGGTATGCCTGTCATTTGTCTGGCAAGGTAGGCTGAGACAGCATGGGGGATGGCGTAATGGACATGTATCAAATCTAGCTTTTGAGATTTTACTACCTGTGCCATCTCTGAAGCTAGTGCTACAGTATAGGGGGGATAGCGGAATAGGGGATATTCTAGAACATTCACTAAATCAACGGTAATGTTCTCATAGCGTCCCTCTTGTAATAAGTAGGGTATCTCGTATGTTATCAAATGAACTTCATGTCCCCGTTGAGCCAACTCAACTGCTAGACGAGTGGCTAGGAGGCCTGATCCTCCAACGCCGGGGTAGCAGGTGATGCCAATTCTCATTAGTATCCCAGCGTTCACATACCAAGCTTTCCCTTATCTTTTGCCTTTATGGTAAATATGGTAGTTTGAATATGATACGACGAGTAATCTGTATGATTTGTGAACCTACCCAAACGTGAATTGCAAAACATACCGAAGCCTTTTGGCTTTAGCTTGACCATCTATCAATTATGTCTGATAGTACATCACATATGTCTGCAAAAATCTCAAGGAAGCTCCTTGTAATTGGAGCCCATGCAGACGACGAAACATTCGGTTGCGGTGGCACAATTGCCCAAGAGGCTAAGCAAGGAACAAAGGTAACTGTCTGTTGCTTGACCAGTACACCAGAACGTGAAGAAGAGCTCCGAGAAGCCTGCAAGCTCCTCAATGCAGAGGTTATTGTGGATGAAGGTGCAGATTTTTCGCTCACAGTTCCAAAGACCGCAAAAAGGTTAATTCCACTAATTCAAGATTGCAAGCCAGAGGTAATCATCACACACAGCTCTTTTGATTATCACCCGGATCATCGCATAGTTCATAAAGCGGTTCTGCAGGCAGCTGAATGGGCTGGACATGTAACATTAAATCCTGATAAGGCTTGGAGGATTCGCCGGTTTTTATGCATGGAAATTAACAATCTAATTCCAATGCCCACATTATTCATTGACATTTCAGAGGTCATTGACCTCAAACGACAAGCAATCATTTCCTATCGAACACAGATTAAGAAGACAGAGGGCTACTACCTATCCTTTAATTTACAGAAAGCTCAGCTCCGTGGTATTCAAGCAGGTTTCGAGTTTGCTGAAGCGTACCAAGAGATTCCCCTTCCAATTCATGGACCCTTCTATTCGCCTTCGAATACAAGACATTCTGTTTTTTCTTAATATGAATTAACTAGGAAAGCAATTGTGGTGGTTCTTTTATTCGACTTAATTTTATTCCTCGCACCCAACTATTAAAACTGGAGCTGGGCGGATTTGAAGCATATAATTCAGCTCGCTTTGATTCTAAGAGCTGTTCTTCCTCATTTAGAGCCTGTGCGACAGTGAATAGCTGGTGACCATTATCTCTGGCAACCATTTCTACTGGATCAAACCAGTTATGCCAATTTTGATCTCGTAGGAGATGATGGTCAACAATGATTGTGGGAATTTTCTGAGTAAGTAGCTCCAAGTTTTTTGCAGCTTTTGTAATGATGATTGAGGATACTCGTTCTGGACTTAGATATGTCGGGGGACCTGCCAAGACTAGCATCTGAGGGTGTTGTGAAAGAATCCACTTTGTCGTGTCTTCAGCCATGGGTCCTTGGACATCAGATGCATGGACTATCGTCATGCCGTTATGAAGTATAGCTGTCATGATTACATATCCCAGTTGGGTTCCTGATTCACCATGAGGCACTGCTGGAGAAAAACGAACTGTCGTTGCTCCTAATTTAAGCGCCCGTCCATCAGCATAAGCTATTTCTTTGGCAACCCGCTGTGCAAATCTAAAGAAGTCGTAGCCACGTCCTTGTTGAGACCAATTGATATTTCTTCGGATATCCTTACACCAAATACGTTGCTGCGTATAGAGTTCAGTGGCATCCTCACGATTGGACCAGAAGAATGCATAGTTTTGAAAAAATGGCATGAAATGGTCATGGTGATAGTGTGATACAACTATTAGGTCAGATTTTTTTGCAGCTTCCTGAATCATCCTTCTCCGTTTGTCGAGAGCCCCGTATTCCAAAGGATGGGGATGAAGTTGATCCCTAAACCCCAAAGCGACGCCAGGGTCCAACAGAATTCCTGCATCTGGTGTTTGCACAAATACAGCAAGACTTCTAACGCCTAGGCTTTCTGCAGCTAGGGGAGTTACCACAATATTCTCCCCGATAACTAGACCATTTTTGTCTGGCAATCTATCTTTCTGCACTATACATTCGCCAACTATGCTGACACATTCAGTGCTCAGAATACTCTGCTATCAGTTATTATGCTCAACAGATACATCTATTAATCTAATATGAATAAAAAAGCCTCAAAAATGTGAAGAAAACACTTCAGAGTAAAAGCATACAAGGAAAGAGAAAAGAGAAGAGGACAGATTGGTTACTTTTCTTCCCTTTCTCTTTGATTAAATTTCTTTAAATTCTGAGTTTTTCAGGAGGTGGAAGTTTATCTACCTTCTGAGGTTCTTTTCGGAGGTGAATATCCTTTTCCATCTCAAGTGTACTAACATATAGTAAATCCCCCTCTACGGTGACACCTCGTTCGAGATAGATGTCCCATCCGTAGAGATTTTTGACACGTGCATTTTCTTCGGCTCTAATTGATTCACCATAAAATGATTCGCCTCGTGCACGTTCACGAATAAGGATTCGTCCACCCTCAACAAAACCTTGTACTTCACCACGTCGCCCAATGCGGAACTCTTTCTCTGCTTTTATGTGAGATGCCTTGATGGATCCTCCGATATCAATCGTGGGACTATCAATTGTGCCTTCGACCTTGAGGGTTCCCCCCACTCTAATACTTTCATTTGCTTGAAAATCTCTGCCAATTTTGACCACACCACCCACCTTTAGTTCTCCTGCAAGTGTAAGGCTTCCTTCTACCTTAAGGACGCCACCAATGTCAAGAGATTCACCTTTTGCATCTCCTTCGATTTTAACCATACCTCCCACATCTATTCTTTCAAAGGTTAAGTCACCTAAACTCTTGAATGAACCCCCAATATCAACCGATAGAATTTTTGAACCAGGACCAACAACTGCTGCACCACCGACGTCTAAATTATCGATTTCCATAGCGCCAGTGGCTTTGAATGCACCACCAACATCTACACACTTGATAGTGCCAGTATTACAACTGATGGCACCACCAACATCTAGTTCTTCAACATTGATTGTACCTTCGACCTTAATGGCACCACCAACATCTACTCGCTCAACTTTAGCATCGCCTTTTACAGTGAGCGCACCACCACAGTTAACCGATTTGCATTCTAAATTCTTACCAACACGGAGGGAGCTATCAACATCAAAGCGATTTGCTTGGGCAGACCCATTTACTAAAAGTCCACCTCTGTCTACCTGCGCAGAAGTTACTACTGATAAATCACCCTCAATTTCTATTTCGTCGCGACAATCAGTTTCCAGTCTCCCACATTTCAAGGAACCTTTGATTAGCGTTCGTCCCCTTATACGAAGAGTACCTTTGATATCAATTTCAGGACCATCCTTAGGAATTACAACTTGGCAATCTATGAGTTCAACATCGCCGTTGACCTGACCCAAATGAACTTGTTCTTCTCGTTTAAATTTCAAAGATTCTGCCATTTTATTCACTATCAATTTAGATTTAATCTATTGAATAAAGTCTCTAGCTTGTTATATAAAGCGGGCTCACAAAATGGGGTCACAAAATGTGACTATTTTTTGGCAAAGATCCAGTAGGGGGTTTCACCGCCACATTCAACCACTTCATCACGGATAATTTCAAAGCCAGCTTGTTTCACTAGAGAGAGTGATTTTTCTCTACTTGGGTGACTCCAGAACATGGTTGTCCCCATGTAATCCTCCGTACCCTCCCATTCGTCTGAACCTGTACCAACGAATAGAATGCCTCCTGGCCTGAGAACTCGGTAGAAGTTCTGGAAAATGATAGAATGTTTTTCCGTTTGTACATGAATGATTGCATATGTGGATACAACACCTTCAAAGGAACCATCTGGGAACATAAGTTGTGTCATATCGCCTTCCAAAAATTCAGCCTCAGGCACTTGTCGACGGGCGAGCTCAAGCATACTTGTTGAAAAATCAATGCCTGTGACGATGAATCCCTGTTTAACCAGATACTTTGCAATGGGTACGCCGCACCCACAACCAGCATCCAATATTCTGGCACCTTTAGGGAGAAGTGATGCAAAATACTCCAATTCTCTGTCATTGTTGAAGCGATTTCTGGATGCATTATATTTTAAGGCAATTCTATTGTAACCATTTCTAACGATATCATCTTTCTTCAATGGAAAATCACCTCAACAGTTTAATCACCTAGCTGATGAGGTGCAAAGGTAATAGAAATTAGTTTTTCATGTTTGGCGTCAATTGATTATACACTAACGAATGGTTCTGGTATGGGCATTCCAACTAACGATACCATTCTTTTGTAATGTTCAAGGTATTGGCGTCCACGAACGGTAACTCGAAACATGCGTCTGCCATCCTCCTCCTCTTCAGATAGTAGGTCACGATCTCGCATGAATTCAATGATTGTTTTAGCGCGATCAACAGGTAGATTTGTGGAACGGGCTGCACGTGTGAGTGGACAATAGCCGTGAATAATCATCACACGGATTATCATTGCATAGATATCATAACGTGTACGTTTGAGGAGTTCTCGCGCTTTAGACAATTTATACCACCATATCCATATCATTCTATCAAAATAAATAATCGATGACAGAGGATTCAAAGAGATATCCTAGGTTCATTGATGATACACTCTATGTTATAAAATTTGACCAGTGCTTATCGAGTCCCAGCAGAAAAAGTGGGTGTGTTCATCTAGTTCGTTACAAAATGTCCATCGTCTTTAGTTAATTTCCGGTTAATTTTTCAATGTGAACTGTATTTGCAGAGACAATGACTGATGAACGAGCAGGAACAGCATTCATTATCTGTGGCCTCTTTATTTATGGCATCCATCCTGTTGTAGTAGAGTTTGGTGACCTCTTTTTGGCACCATTTTTCTTTGCAGGTGTAGCTACGATTCTTGCTGGAAGCATTTCAATTCCGCTAGCAAAGAAAGCTCATAGAAAACTTTCACTATCTTTAACTCGCCGGGATTGCCTACGCCTTGTTCTAGCGGGTTTCTTTGGAACCTTTCTCGCCTTTGGATGCTTTTTCCTTGGACTACAATTCACAAGTAGTAATAATGCTGCTGTCATCCTTCGTTCAGAATTAGTATTTGCTCTAATCTTTGGCTACTTCTTCTTAAGTGAATCAATTTCTATAAAGCAGGCATTGTTGATGATTACGATTCTTAGTGGCGTATTATTGGTTGTAATGACCACAGAGGCACTTACATTGACCTTTGGGGATTTCCTCCTTTTAGTTACACCTGCAGCTTGGGCAGCTGGGCATACTTGTGCTAAACCCACTTTGAACCGTGTCTCTCTATGGACTGTAGTGGCTTTTCGAAATCTTGTGGGTGGTAGTCTTTTGCTCCTCATAGCATCTGGAATTGTCTTCCTTGGAGGCTCGCTAGTTCTAATTCCGATTTTGACAACAATAGTGGGAATAGTGGTTATAGAGGTGCTAGTGATTCTTCTTGGTCACAGTTTATGGTATGCTGGGATTCGAAGAATAAACTTAGGAAAAGCGACTGCCCTGATTGCTGGAGCCCCGATAGTAACATTCCTCCTTTCAACAGTGGTCTTAATGGTACCTCCTACATTATGGCAACTAGCTGGTGCAATTATTGTAATAGCTACCACAATTTTACTAAGCCGCGAAGTTAGCCTTCGACGAAACACATAGCAAAGAACCACTCCTTCAAAGCCTGCACTTATGAATAAAATAATAAGGATGCCTCTATGTTATCAGCAAAATAAATTTGGTGAAAAAAATGAGCGGCAAGTCCCAAAGATATCCGGTTGAATCTTTGCTTTCAGCAAGACGGCTTCTTGCACCTGAGCTAGTTAATGATCGAATCTATTTCATGAGTGACATGAGTGGAATGTTCAGCCTTTATGCTATGAAACGTGAAGGTAGTATTCCAGAATCCTTGCTACCCCCAGGTTTAGCGCTTCAAAATCCACACCTTATGGCTGGTGGAAACTTTGTGGTTGTCCCTAAAATTAGTAAGGTCTTGGTGATGATTGATGAGAATGGGAATGAAAATTATCAGCCTTGTTTTGTGCCAATTACTGGCGGTCTTCCTGAACCCATCTTTGGCGATAAGTATCAAGGACAGAAACTGATGCTAGTGGAGTATGACAAAAAAACAGGAACAGCTTACTTCAATATCGATGATCGAAAAACTCCTGATGTTGAGACGATTCAGGTAAACCTTGCCACATTAGAAGTTAAGTCACTTGGCAAAAGCATTTACGGTAACTATCCTATTGGACACAATTCCAGCCATCGATTGGTCATTCTAGCGGATGGTTATACAGCAAATGACATTACGCTTTATATCTGGCACTATGGAGACAAGGAACGAAGCCTACTCTTTGGTACTCCGATAGAGAAACGAAAAGAAGGAGAAAAATATCCATTATTAGGAATTGGTGAATGCCATTTCATTCGCAAGGACAAGGCACTCGTCTTCACAACAACACTTCACAATGATTTAGGAGGAGTGGGATTCCTTGATTTAAAGAATCCAAAAGAGATTCTCCCCGTATCAATCTCCGGCTTGAAGCATAAAGGAGTTGGTGAACTTGGTTGGATGCGACATATCCATGGAGACACCTATATCTTATGCTACAATATTGATGGCTGCACATGGCTTTACCAAGCTAAACTTGACGAATCTAAAACGCCACCAAAACTTAGAATTACACACACACTCATTGGTGAAGCGCCTCTAGATGGTGGCGTGGAACTTGGAGTTAATGAATCAGTGGATGAGTCTAAAACACCAGCGAAAATCGAATATGTGGTTGCTTACACAACTGCCACCTCACCTTCACAGATTTATCGCATTAATCCAGATTCAAAAACACAGCGACACGTACAACTTTCAATGGAACGCGTTCTGGGTATCGATAAAAGATTCTTATCAGCAGGAGAAGATGCTAGCTATGCAACCTTCGATGAACTCCGAATTAGTGCCCGACTCTACCTTCCTGCAAAAGCTCTTAATTACAAAGGACCCTTCCCCTTGGTACTCTATGTGCATGGTGGTCCACAAGGTCAAGAGCGGCCAAACTTCACTTGGTTTTCAATGCCGTTAATCCAATTCCTAACACTGAATGGTTTCGCCGTTTTTGTTCCTAACGTGCGTGGAAGTACTGGCTATGGACAAACATTCATGAAGATGGTGGATCACGATTGGGGTGGAGGCGACGCAAAAGATCACATTGCAGGCTTGAAGGTCTTAGAGAAAGATAAGCGAATAGATTCGTCTCGCCGCGCTGTGGTGGGTCGATCTTATGGTGGATATATGACGCTTTGGCTAGCATCAAACTATCCTGATTTTTGGAAAGCGTCTTGTGACATGTTTGGTCCATACAATCTATTTTCCTTTCTCGACCGGTTGCCAGAAACATGGAAGACATATTTCTATCTAGCCATTGGCCATCCAGAGAAAGACAAAGATTTCCTTACAGAGCGATCACCCATGACATACTTCAAACAAATGAATAAGCCCATGCTTGTCATTCAAGGACGTAATGACCCACGGGTGACAGAACCTGAATCCACAGATGTCGTTGAACAAATACGCAAACAGGGAGTAGAAGTAGAATATCTGGTTTTCGATGATGAAGGACATGGTGTTGAAAAATTCAAGAACCAAGTAATCTGCTATAACCGCATCGTCGATTTCTTCAAAAAACATCTGATGGGCTGAATATTATTCGAAAAGCGAGATAACAAGAGAAAAGGAGAGGACCCAAGCTGTTCACACTTGGGGCCCACCTCTTTTCATGCCACTGCACATTGAATTAGTTTACCGAAGGCTACCTCGAAAATACCCTTGAACTTGCCAAACGCAACTGGAAGTTGTGTCTTTACCATTTTGACCATTCTTATTAACAGACATTTTATGTTTCACCGACACCCACTGTTCGCATCCGCTTTTTTAAATACGGCTCACAAAAAAAGGTCGCAAAATGGGGTCACAACTTGTTACTACAAAAATAGGCAAAATTAATGCTCTTAAAGGCATGAAGTGCAATTCAATTAAGTGAAACTGCATGATTGGGCATTCTTTCATTAATATCGTTGGTCTTTGAAATTTGTAGCAATCAACGATAACTACTGTCGTTGGATGATAATCTTTATAGAGTAGAAATCGCGGGCAAAAGCTACTAACAGGTTAGTGAAACAAGATGCTGCAAAAGCCTAGGCATCAGATGAAAATCCTGAGTGGCTAATAATTGGAGAAAAATTGCTTTGCCATTACTTGACCCAGTGAATATCTGCATAGCCCTTGTTGTTTTAGCTGTTCTTGCTATTATCGCCTATAAGACCATGATTGTTACACGTTCAGGACTTCTCGCAGCTTTTGGTCTTGGACTTGCAATTTGGCTGCTTGCATCCTGGACCTGGTTTTTCATCACTTTTCTCTTCTTTGCAGTTACAGCCCAATTCACTCATTACAAATACAAAATTAAGCGCCAACATGATGCAGCCCAGGAAAAGGGTGGAGCAAGGGATTGGTCCAATGTACTAGCGAATGGTGGATTGCCGTTAATCTTTGTATTTCTGAGTTTTACACTTGTTCTGATACTTGGTAGAACCAATGCTTATGGTAGTATGGACGTGGGTTTTGGTCTCTTAGTAATCCCTGCTAGCACCGTAACAAGCATGTGCTTCTCGGCATTTCTTGGCGCCCTAGCGACTGCAACTGCAGACACTCTTGCTACAGAGATTGGATTGCTTAATCCAACACCACCCCGCCTTATCACTAAGCCTTGGAAGCCAGTACCACCTGGAACCTCAGGTGGTGTTTCATTGACTGGAGAACTAGCTACTTTTCTTGGAACATTACTCATTGGCGGAACCGCTGCCATTCTTGCTGCACCCTTTTGGATCACCCTATTTAATACGACTTTGATGCCTGAGCTAGGAACCTTCGCTCCAGTAAGCATAGTAATTGTTACAATTGTAGGAGGCACGATTGGCTGCACAGTCGACAGTGTCTTGGGTGCAACTATTCAGAGCATGTGGTTTTGTCACCATTGTCAAAAGCAAACTGAAAAACGA
>JABXGU010000048.1 GCA_016550415.1 archaeon
AGGTGCAGCAGCAGTTGCAAATGCTCGAGCCTTGGTTGCTATGAAACACGTTGGGCTCAACGTTGCTTCTGACCCTTTTATGACTCTGAACTACATTGGAGTACGTGCTGGCTTAGTCGTTGTTTCAGCTGATGACCCTGGTTGTTGGAGTTCTCAAAACGAGCAGGATAATAGATTGTATGCGATGCTTGGAGACACCTGCATGCTTGAACCTGCTAATCCTCAAGAAGCTAAGAATATGACAATTGCTGCCTTCAACCTTTCTGAACAACTCGAACAACCTGTGCTTTTGCGCATTACAACTCGCTTGAGTCATACCCGATCAGGTGTTGAGTTGGGTCCCATTCTTCCCCCTCGTGCCAATCCGAATTTTGAGCGTAATCCCTTTCGATTTGTGACAGTACCCTCTGTTGCACGATTAAGACATCCAATCTTGCTTGAGAAGGTTAAGCAAGCTACAGAAATTTCTGAAAAAAGTGAATGGAATAAAATTTCAGGAAAAGGCCCCATTGGGATCATTACCTCAGGGGTCAGTTATAATTATGTGATGGAAGCTATTGAGAATTTAGGCATTAAGGCTTCTGTCTTTAAGATAGGTATGTCCTATCCTCTTCCGAAGAAGAAACTTCAGCGATTTATAGAAAAGAAGGAGAAAATCCTCGTTATAGAGGAATTGAAGCCTTACCTTGAATATCATGTTCGATCATTTGCTCAAGAGAAAGAAATTGTGGTACCAATTCTTGGAAAAAGTCAAGGCTATTTCTCTGAAATAGGGGAACTCAGTCCACGACTTGTTATTGAAGGAATAGCTAAAGCACTTAAAATCAAGATTCCTAAGCAGTTCAAGGATATTGATGAGAAGTTTGTTCAGACGATAGAAAAGGTTCCTCCACGTCCTCCAATTCTTTGTGCAGGATGCCCACACCGTGCCACCTTCTATGAAGTAGCTGTTGCTACGGCACGAAAAGGGATATACCCAACAGATATTGGCTGCTACACTCTAGCCATTCAACCTCCACTTGAAATGGCTGACCTTCTACTCTGCATGGGTTCCAGCATTGGAACCTCTTGTGGCCTAACTTCAATTCTGAAAAGACCCATTATCGGCGCTATCGGAGACTCGACCTTTTTCCATGCAGGCATTCCCGGTTTAGTTAATGCAGTTTACAATCAACATCCTGTAAAGATTATCATTGTTGACAATCAAACCACGGCAATGACTGGTCATCAACCACATCCAGGAACTGGAATCACGGGAATGGGTACTGCTGGAACACAGATTAAGATAGAAGAAGTTGTTAAGGGAGTTGGAGTTACCTTCGTTAAGATTATTGACCCATTGAAAGTCAAGGAGTCCATCCGTGCAATCCGGGAAGCTGTTGCCTTTAACGGTCCTGCCGTCATAATCTCTAGGAGTCCCTGTGCATTAATTGATTTGGCGCAAAAACGGCAGACAGGTGAAAGTATTATTCCTTATGAAGTTGATTCTGAAACTTGCCAGGGTTGCAAGGTTTGCACAGACAAACTTGGTTGTGCTGCAGCCATTTGGGAAGGAGATCATGCAGCAATCGATTCAACACTTTGCACAGGCTGCGGTGTCTGTGCGCAAATTTGTCCATATAAAGCGATTAGAAGGAGGGAGAGCCTGTGAAAACATTCAATATCCTATTTACCGGAGTGGGGGGAACAGGAGTATTAACAGCTGCCCGAATTATGGCTTCAGCCGCACTCATGGAAGAACACAACGTTCGTATGGGAGAGATTCATGGAATGGCCCAGAGAGGGGGAGCAGTGACTTGTAGTGTGAGAATCGGCGAATCTGTAAGAGGTCCTATTATCCCAATAGGTATGGCTGATTTAATAATAAGTGCTGAACCAGTTGAAGCTCTTCGTCACGTAAATAAAGTGAATCCTAAAGGAACTATTGTTGTGGGCGATTATCGGATTATTCCAACCGCTGTCCTTCTTGGTCGTGCACAATATCCCAGTGATCAGGAAATTTTTGATTATCTGAAGCGTTTCGCTTCTGTAATTACTATTGATGTTGTACGATTAGCACGAGAGGTTGGAAATATTCTAACAGCAAATTCTGTCCTGTTAGGGGCTGTCACAAACCTTGGAAAATTACCCATCAAATCAGAGTCCATTATTGCAGCAATAAAGAGTATTCTTCCCTCCAGTTATCATGAAATGAATATAATTGCATTTCAAAAAGGACAGCAAGCAGTTGAAAAATTTAGATGATATTTAGTCAGTGATAGCTATCGCTCCATAGCCTACAATGGCATCTGAGCTTCCACGGACATCATAGCTTGTTGCATATTTCAGTAATTTTCCTTTTGTAGCCCCAAGAAGCTGAGCGGCAACAAGCATTGCAGCAACAGCACTAGAACCGCACATTGTCCGATGTTTCTCAATAACAGTATTCAAAAGGGTCGAAGCGTCCAACTTTTCAATTTTACTGATTAGATCAGCATCTGTATCATAAACCCATTTAGTTACTTTTTCGATCGGTCCACTTCCAGCTGGAGCATAATTATAGAATTGAGCACCGTAATGTGTGAAATCAGTACTTGCAATTATTATGGCATCACGGTTGGTTTGTTCAATGGCTTCAGCTATTGCCTTGCCAACACACTGACAAGCCTTGAAATTTGGAGTGGAAATAACAAGAGGAACAAATTGTACAGGTTTTGTTTCACTCAAGAATTGAAGAAAGGGAAGTTGAACTTCCAAAGAATGCTCCTCCATATGAGCTTCTTCACTTTCCACAATGCAAGGTGGAGAAACTCTCTGGCCGTGTTCGATAATTGCTGAACCTAGCTTACTATCAATAGTGCATTCGCCCAGGGGTGTTTCCCAAGCGCCCTTAGTCATAATTGCAGCTCCATTAAAGTGCATGTATCCATGTTTTGGACCGATAATTATGAAAGTCTCTGGAAAGCCATCTTCTGCAATGATGCCATAGATATGAGATGCAACTGGACCTGAATAGACATAACCAGCATGGGGAGCAACTCCTGCAAAGATATGACCCTTTCTTTGTGAATGTACTTTTGGAATTTTGCCAAGCCCATAATCATCTAAAAAGCAATCTTGTACAGATTCTCTTAGTGCAGCTTTTCCAGGGGGGTAGAACCCGATTGCTATTGGTTTACGTATATTTTTCATATTATTCCCCTGATTATTATTCCGTCAAGGTGACCCAAAAGGTTTTTTCGAATACAAATAAGTCGATAAATGAAGGCAATGACAGAACGAATAAATGAACACACAATAAGAGCACTGCGCAACCTCGGTCTTAATAGCTACGAGGCGAGAGTCTATGTTGGACTGGTTCGCCATGGTGCACTTACTGCCAGTGAAGTCAGCTCTGTTTCAAGGATACCCTTTAGCAGGGTCTACGATGTTCTTGCTGCCCTTGAACGAGGCGGATGGATTTCAGTGGAACAAGGGCGTCCTAAACGCTATGTTCCAAAGAGTCCAAGAGAAACATCAAAGGCAGCTGTTTTCGCTGCACAGGAAAGATTGACAGAATGGGAGCAACGAGTAATAGGAGAGCTCCAACCACTTTTTGATGATAAAACCAAAATTTCAGCTCCAGAAGTTCACATACTTCATGGCTCTAATAATGTGAGAGCGAAGTTGAATGTAGCTTTAGGCCAAGCAGAAAGGTATGTCCAACTTTCTTGGGGTGAAGTAAGCCAAGGTGACATTGACTTTATCAGCCCAACACTACTGCACCTTCGAGATCGGGGCGTTAAAATCAATATCCTTGTATCGGAGCGAACATTAAGTGAAAAAGTTCATCGCCTCATTATGGCTGTAGGCGAAGGACGGAAACGCAAAGAAATCTATGGTGGAGGAGCAATAATTGACGGAAAACAAGCCATAATAATTCTTACCACCGAGCCAGCTGAACCATTGGCAATCTGGTCAAGCCACACCGAGTTAGCAGAACTGGCAAAAATCTATTTTCAATATCTGTGGAATTCAGCCCGTGAAATGTAGATGGAAAACCCATCATTCTTCAGTTTCTTCTTCAGAATGAAGACGATCTAGAATTACAAGAGCTACCCCAAGTGGAACACTAAGTCGTGTTGCAAGTTCTTCAGGAGTAATAGAAGGTTCTTGAGGAAGAATCTTAGTCCGTGTATAATTAAGATGATGTGGATAGAGTATCATAGACTGTACCGTTTCCTGTAGAATTGACCAAAGGTCTTCAACAACAGAATCATCCTTTTCTGAACTAGGTACTTCTCGCTTCTCTATTTTTCGGCGTTTTTCCTTTGGTTCAGATTTGGCAAAGTAACGATCTAGTCCACGTGACAATACTACACAACATCCCTTCACAGTCTTTTTAGCAGAAAGGCTAATATGACTTACGGCTCTGATGACATTTAATGCAACATGAAGGATTCTTTATAATTCGTTGCCCTCGTTGCTGGCGATTTACATATGCGCCTGCGAAACAGAAGACACGCCTTTGTGTCTATTGCCAGCGTATTTTTCAAATAGACCCATTAAATGCAATCTTTGTTGAGGATGCAAAGACTGCTCAAACACGTGTAAAATTCTATCAATCAGGTAAAAATCAAGAAGACTTCATGGCTGCAGTTGAGAAGTCACGTGCCCATATCAAAGCTTTAATTCCGTCAGAAAGAACAACGTTGGATGAAGTTCAAGAAAAGCATCTTGGTATACCAGGCACTTCAACAAATAGAAGAGCCCTAAACAGACTCCTTCAGCAATATGCTAGTTCTGCAACAGTTGACCTTTGGAAATTGGAGGAGGAGACTCAGAAAGCAGGACTTGATTGGAACTGGGTTGTCCAACAGTTGGAGGGACTCATACGTTCAGGATACATTGTATGCCCTAAACCATGGCAAATTCGTCTGGTAACCTCTGAACCGCTCACAACAAGTGAACCATCACATCAATACAGCAAAACAGAACTTGCTCGTAAAATTGGAGAAATAATACGCAACTCAGGAAAGCCTTTGACCCAAAACGAAATAATTTTAAAATTAGAGCAAGATTCTGTTCCAACTGATCAACTTGAAGCATCGCTCGAACTTCTTCGAACCCAAGGATACATCTTTAAAACAAAGCAAGGAACGTTTCAATGGACCGGGTAATGTATCAGTGACTTTTATTCATAAGTTTTAATCTGTGATTCTATATAGAGGAACTGAAAAGATTGCCAGCTGTAGATTATCTTGCTCGTCAATTGCATCGTCAGCTAAAAGGAGAATTAGTGGACCTTATTCTCCTACTCTGGTTATACTCTAACCCATATGATACAGGACGTCGCACATTGGCTTCTCTGAATCATGTCTTAAAACATACACCTGAGTTCCAACGTCCAGATGGAAAACCCAACATCACAGAAGAAGAACTGAACCAAATTGTCTTGGCAGCTATTAAGAGGTTAAAGAAAAAGAAGTACGTAAATGTCTATTCAGAGGACAATATTTCTGCTCAAGTCACTATTACGGAGAAAGGTATCGAATTAATCCGCACAAAACTTTCACCAGAAAATTTACAGTTTCTTGAAGAAGCTGGCCATTGCACATAGGGAGGAGTCATTTTTTGACAGAGAACCTAGTGGAATTAATTCGAATAAGAGGAGAACTGGAGAAGGAACTCCGTGAAAGAAAAACGGAAACTCTGAAACTAGAACAGAGATTGAGATGTATCACTAACATTCTAGAGCAACTTGGCATACAAGCCAGTGATGCAACGTCTGAAGATTCAAGAGAACAGCACAGAACTGTGATACGGGATAAAATGGGAACAGCCATCGCTTATATTGATGTAATTGCACAGACCATATGTATAACTCCAACAGGTCATGCACCCATTGACACTCACTCACCACCTTTTCGCACCTTCTTCATCCATAGAATGCTTGGTTCTATGCAAGAAGAAGACGAATTTGCAGCATCAGAGGGGGTCTTGGCTAAGGACCAAATTCTTTCATTCAAATGTCATAAAGATCAAGGAATGTTGGTAAAATTAGTGATACATAATTATCGTTCAGAGGAGCGGCTCCAACGAATAAAATCTGCACTTAACTGGACGATAAGGAAATTACAGGAAAAACGAGAAAAGTGAAAAAGTGGGCTTTTTAGCCTCCATTTTCCATATGTGTCATTACTTCTTCAACGACAGTGCGTCCAGCCACCACTTGATCGATGGAGTGTACTGAAGCACCACAACTTTCGAGGGCTTCTTTGACTTTTTCAAATGAGATATTGTCTCCCTCGACAGTGACTTTAATAGATTCAGTGTGCGTGTCAACTTCAACAAGGGATATGTTTACGCCAACAACGCCTTCAACTTTGCCAACCAATGAAGCGATTTCCACAAGATTGGGAACATGTGGTTTCAAGACATCCAGAACAAGCCGTTTAATACCAGAAGCCATTATAAAAAATACGCTCCGAATATACGTACACTATCAACGCTATAATTTGTGTTACTCCTATTTATTCTTGAATTTTTCTATTCCTCATGAACTCTGAATAAGTCAATATCGCCCTGCATCATTGTAAGGAATTCGCGAGTGGATCGTTCAACATCTCGTGACTGTGTGATGTAACGTCCAACAACGATGATGTCTGCTTCTGCCTTGATGGCGGCTTTAATATTATCTGGACGGATGCCACCGGCCACTGAGACCAGTAAATGCTTGCCCTTGAATGCGGTTTTTACCTGTTTCACAATGTCCCATTGATGTTCTGCTTTTCCTTCAGTATCAATTCCGCGATGCAGAATGACAACATTGGGTAATTTCTCTAGAGTTTGTAACTCTGCTAGGATATCTGTTACATTCATCATATCCAAGAAGGAGTAAATGCCCAATCTGCCTGTTTCATGGATGAACTTGTTAATAGTTTCAACGGAGGCTAGTCCTGATGCAACTACAGCATCTGCAGATTCATCAAAAGCTAAATCTACCTCAACTTCGCCAACATCCAAAGTTTTCAAATCAGCAACAATAAATTTGTCCTTGGCAATTTCCCGGAGTTCACTGATGACAGTGGTACCATACCGTTTAATGAGTGGTGTTCCAGCTTCAAGAATCAGATTGTCACTTCGAGGCAGTTCACTGATGATTTTCTTAGTCTTTTCAAGACTGGGAACATCAAGTGCAATTTGCAGATATGGAGGACGCCATAATCGTGGAACACGGAATCCCATAATCGGATGTGTGGCTCGATCTTTATCGTACATAATCTTCTCCAGTGATGGATAGCCTACCAAAGCACGTTGAATAGCTAGCTTAGTGGCAGCATAATTGTAATGGTATATTCTTCGATAATCCTTTGCTTCGGGATGGATAAAGACGCTGCAAATGATAACCCATTCGTCAGCTTTACCCTTGGGAATGATACCTTCTTCAACCGCATCTGCAACTGCTTTAGCGACTGCAGCTTGAGCAGGTCCAAAAATCTTGTTAACATCCTCTATATCCTTGATTGTCACTTTGGGGATTATGAGAGTATGAGGTTTTGGCGGAAGATTTGGTCTTATCACAGCTAGGAGTGGTGAGTGACCCTGTGATACATTAGTCATACCTTGAGCAAAGGCAGTACCAACAGGACCTGTTTTGTCACCAATAATAAGGTCGATGTGTGCGATTTCAGGTGATTTTCCCAAAAGTGCTTCTCCAACTAAATATACCATAACTAGCCTTCCTAATATTTTTACAAAAATCTATTACATGTCTTTATTTAACACTTTATGGTAGCCTTATAGAATACTGTTTTAACCAGAATAAACAAGTTTTGATGAGCCCATCATTAGCACAAATCATAATCTGACTTGAGGTGCCAAGATGAGAATAGGAGTTTGCGGGATTTCCTGTGAGAAATGCCCAAGAATGGTTCAGGGAAAATGCCCCAATGGTGAACGTGGTTGTCACCCAAGAGAAAACAAGTTCTGCAAAATCTGCGATTGCGCATTTCATCGCAAAATCAACCTTTGCTTCGAGTGCCCAGAATTCCCATGCAACACCACAAAAGAAGGACCCATCAATTACGGTTTTTGCCAATACATATCTGGCAAATCATAATAATACCATTATTCACTTTGCCTAGCTAGCTTTTCTTGACCAAAAAGTTATTAGAGGATGTCCAAGTAGCAGTCATCCTACAAAATTCACTATCCATGGAGGTAACATGCATGACAACTGATCATGATGGGGTTGGCTGCGAAATCCTCCACCAAAGAAACATTCATGGATAGATGGGGTTCGGAACCGCATTTTGAGCAACTAGTTCTATACCTAGCAGATGCTTTCGCCCAACTTGCCCGAACACGTTTGACAGAAAAACAACTGACTCTTCTCAAATCATCAAAGGAAATGCTAAGATTTTATCCATCACTATCGCCTACAGCACTTGCGGAACAACTCTCTAGGAAGCTACCAATGCCATTAAGCACAGTAAAATTCAATCTCCGCGTGCTACTAGACACAGGGCTACTCAAGACCAAACAAACCAAACAAACCAAAAAATGGCGAAACACCGTAACCCTATCATATGGCGGCCAACTGCTATCACAACTACTATTAGAAAACCACAAGAAAAATCAATAAAATGAAGCAAGAGATTGAAACCAATCCATTACAGCTTCGACCCAACTAACTGGGCTAGTTCAACTAAGCGCTCAGAGTATCCCCCTTCATTATCGTACCAGGAAACTACGTGTGCTAGTCTGTCTCCTATGATTTGGGTGAGTTGGCTATCTAGGATGGAGGAGTGGGCATTTCCTATTATGTCGGTGGAAACGATTGGGTCTTCTGCGTATTCCAGGATACCTTTTAGATTGGTTTTGGCAGCTTTTTGGAATGCTTCGTTAATTTGTTCCTTTGTTGCTGGTCTTTCGAGTTCCACTGTGAGGTCGATGACTGATCCGTCTGGAACTGGGACACGGTAGGCTACAGCATCTAGTTTGCCTTTTAGTTTGGGGAATAGTTGTATGATTGCATTTGCTGCGCCTGTTGTGGTGGGTATGATGTTTATAGCCGCTGCTCGTGCTCGACGGTAATCTTTGTGTATTGTGTCGAGTAGGCTTTGGTCTGCAGTATAGCCGTGAATTGTGGTCATGAATCCTTGTCGGATTCCGTAGTTTTCTAGGAGGACTTTGATGACTGGGGCGAGGCAGTTGGTTGTGCAGGATGCGTTGGATATGACATGATGTTTGTTGGGGTCGTATGTGTTCTGATTTACGCCAATGACGAACATGCCGTCTTCGCCTTTGCCCGGGGCTGAGATGATGACCTTCTTTGCACCGGCTTGGAGGTGTAGTGCTGCTTTTTCTCGTTCTCGGAATATGCCGGTTGATTCGATTACTATGTCAATGTTGAGTTTTGCCCAGGGTAGTTTTGAGGGATTTCTTTCTTGGAATATTTTGATTGGGTGTTTATTGATTATGATTTCATTTTCACTAGTTTCAATGGTTCCGCTGAATTTTCCGAAGATTGAGTCGTGGCGAATAAGGTGTGCTAGTATCTTTGGATCGCCAAGATCGTTAGCAGCAATGATTTGCAGGTCTTTGGTTTTTAGGGCGCTGCGAAGGAAGTTTCGACCTATTCTACCTAATCCGTTTATTGCGATACGAACAGCCATAAGTAAACCTCCTCAAAGTGTGACAGAAACCTCGGGGGATAACGAATGCTATAAGCTTTTTCACTATTGTGCGACCTCTGGTTTTTTCGAGGCAAAAGGGTGGGGGCTGGAGAGGAGTTGGTTTTTATGTTGAAGGAAGGCTTAGTTGTTGGGTGATACTTTCTGGAAGTTTTTCATGAGCTAATAGGTAGATTATGGATAGAAGTGAAACATCGAAATCAGATAATTCCTCATTATTTGCGAAAGGTGTTGATTCGACTGTCACGCAGAGAACGAGAGGTTTTTCGTTTTTGCGGAGTGCAGAAACGTGTCCCATCTTCAAGTCGACTTCGAAGGTAGCCTCGTCTCGTTCTATTATTAATCTGTCACCACGGATTTTGAAGCCTTCATCTTTCAGGATTTGCTTTAAGCGAGGGAGATTTCTTTCCTGAGTAGGCTTTAATTTACCAGTTACCAAGAGTTCACGCTTTCTTCTCAAACTTAGCAGCCATTGCTCTCGTTGAGCACCGCCAGAAATTTCTGGTTCATTT
Organism: archaeon; assembly: GCA_016550415.1. Next base: position 10,169 of record JABXGU010000048.1, read on the forward strand.
TTATCTTGCTGCTCTGGGGGACAAATAGAAAACCAGCCTCCGAAAAAATGGTTCAGCTACATAAATCCTCCAATGTTAGCTGATGCCTTGGCAACTTCTACATAAGCACCTTGAACATCGCCCTTAGGAGAGATATATGCCACTACATAGCCCTTATCTCGTGCTGCAGAAATCACGATAGATCCTTGACCACGTACATTTGTTGCTACTAAATGGTGATCAGTTGCCTGCAGAGTACTATATTTCACTCCTTGAATTACAACACTTGGTGGCTTACTTTGGATAGCGGTAAGAATTTCTGGACCAACGACAGTCCAGTTTGAGGTACAATACATTACTGTTCCATCGTTCCGAACGACTGCTACTGCTAGAATGGTTTTATCATTTTGTATCATGTAATTGACCCAAGCTTCAATGTGTTCAGACATTACGCCAACACCTTTGACGCCAGAAATTTATGAACATATGACATTTTTATTTCGCTTACTAAAAGCTTCTGGGTAACACAATATGATAGAACTTCATGAAAAGGGTACGATATTACACGTACGAGTTAAGCCCCAAGCTAGGGAACAATCCATTAGAATTACTGATGATTTGTCTGAATGTTTGGTAAGTGTTAAGGCGGCGCCTATTCGTGGTCAGGCAAATCGTGAAGTAGTGAAGATTTTTGCGAGGAAGTTAGGTATTCCTTCTCAACAAGTAATGATTATTTCAGGGGTTACTTCTCAAAGGAAGACTTTACTTATTACTGGAATGAATCCCTCAGATGTGATTGCTGCGCTTCATAGTTAGCGGTCTTTTGGACTAATTTTTGTTTGCGCTTCATATGCAGCCAAAATTTCACTAACGGTAGTAGCTTCTTCCGGAGACTTATCCATTCTCCAAGTTCCATCAAAGCGAGGGAAGCGAATAGCAAGACCTTCATCTTGGGCTATTTGATTGAACGCGCAAGTATGAATGGGGCTTCGAGTGATTTCATCTCCAACCACTTGGAATACGATAGCGGGTTGAAACCATATGTCAGCTTTAAGTTTCGAGTCAACTAATGGGTCTTTATTGGAAATGATGTATGGTTGAAAACGACCGGGAAGTTTTTCAAGTTCTTCATCGCTAAATCCGGTGCCAACTTTGCATATAGTCTTAAATTCCCCAGTTTCCTCATCCCGGACAGCTGCAAGTAGGGCACCATATGTTTTTGCACGTCGTCCTCTCCCCCAGAAAGCCCCAACAACGACTAAATCCACTGGTCCAATCGCCTGTGCTTGATAGGATTCTTTGAGTTTGACCCAGAGCCAACTACGAGCACCAGCACGATAAATGGAGTCAGGACCGGTTGACTTTGCGATTATCCCTTCACATCCATTATCTAGGGCTTGACGGAACACTTTTTCAATAGCGTCTGCAGTTGAAGCTTGTTTTGCTGGGACCAGACTAATTCTGTCGCTTGCTTTGAGAATCTTTTCTAGCTGAATTCTACGTTCTGTATATGGTTTTAGGGTTGTATCCTCCCCGTCAACAAAGAGACAATCAAAGAGAAAAAGAGAAGTGGGAATTGTCTTCACCATTTCTTTGATCTGATATTTTCTTCGTCTACGCATTAGTATTTGGAAAGGTAGGAGTTTCTTTGGATTTTGCGCATCGATTGCAACACATTCGCCTTCTACAATACATCTATTTGCGGTCAAGTGTTTTTTAGCGAGAGTGACGATATCGGGGTACATTTCCGTTATTTGTTCAAGTCGACGGGAAAAAATAGTGATTTCTTCTCCGTCCTTGTGGATTTGCATCCGTTCACCATCGAGTTTCCACTCCGCCGCACAGTGTTTCTCGAGTTTTTCTATTATCTCTGTGGGTGTAGACAATTTTTGTGCTGCCATCATACGGATGGGTTTACCGAGAGTGGCCTTGACAGCTTCCACACCCCTAATTCCCACTGTTGATATAATCCGTGCAATATATCCTAGGTCGCTTGTGAGATTGTAGGCACGTTCAATTATTGGACGTTGCTCTTTGCTATTTGTAAATGCTACAGCCAATGCATCAAGAACAGTCATTTCAGCTATGCCCAGTCTTAGGGCACCAGTAATAGTTCGTAGCAAGTAGCGAGCTTCAAGAGGTTGTGCTACTGAGATAAGTCCAGCCAAACTACGTATTCTATAATCTGAGCTTCCAGCACCTTGAGCGGCTGCAATTTTGGTAAACGAGTCATAGACTTGCGATACAGTCAGTGGCAAATGGAGTAGGATTTTTTGTTGTTTTTCTCCCATTAGTTGTTCACAAGCACTCCCAATATCGCCTGTACTATGAACAACTGCTAATACCCTTTTTTCACCAAGACCTAATGCGATTGCAATGGCGTTTACAGCCATTTTCTCAGCTATTCCAATCTCTGGCTTCCCTGTCCAGTCAGGGTACAACTTTCCCTGATTAAGATAGATTACTTTTTCAATTGTTGTCGAATCAGATTCTCCTGCCAATTTTTTAAGAAGTTCTGAAAAGATGTCAATCATCTCAAGACGTTTTGATGTCGTCTCCAACCGTTGATAGTATTGACATAATTCCATATACTGCAATCTACTACGCCACTAGAGAGAATAGAGTCATAGAAGAAAAAGATGCCTAAAAAATATGAATAGGAGACTTACAGGAAGTCTTTTTTTCTGATTTGATTAAAAAGCTATAGTTATTAGTTGTGTGCAACAGATGCCTGGTGAGAAATGTATTGTCTGCCAACAGGAGACACATGTGGCTAAGATACTACCAGTTTGTGTGAACTGCCTTCGAAATGAACGAAGGGAAGCTGAACCCATAATTCAAGAGGCACACAATTGGAGGCAAAAACTCTTTGGACTGCCAACTAGTCTTCCCAGAGACCCAGAGGGGATTAAATGTAATATTTGCGCGAATCATTGTTCCATTCCGCTAAATGAACTCGGATATTGTGGTCTCCGCGAAAATAAAGAACAACAGCTTGTTTCACAAATCAGTTCAACTAGAGGATTAATGCACTATTATTTTGATCCGCATGTTACAAATTGCTGTGCTGCATATTTTTGTCCCGGTGGCACAGGAGCCGGATACCCAAAAAGAGCCTATCGTCAAGGTCCAGAATATGGCTATGTGAACCTATCAGTGTTTTTTTATGGCTGTGGATTTGACTGTCTTTTCTGTCAGAACGCATCTCACAAACAACTTTCTCAAGGAACTAACATTAGCACTAATAAATTCGTGGATATCATCAAAGGGAATCCGCGAATTTCTTGCGTTTGTTATTTTGGTGGTTCTCCAGAGCCCCAATTACCTTTTGCCAATCGATTGATGGAGGTCTGCAGAGACCAATTCAAGGATCGTATTCTTCGACAATGTTTTGAAATGAATGGCAATGGAAAGCCAGAATTTATCAAAAAAATGGGGCTATTGGCTGCGGATTCTGGCGGCATCATAAAGTTTGATTTGAAAGCCTTCTCCGAACCTGTTAATCGTGCACTTTGTGGCGTTTCCAATAAAATGACCCTTAAGAACTTCTCAATGTTAGTTGATACATTACCATTTGAAGAAGACTACACAACACTTATGGTTACAACTCTCTTGGTTCCCTACTACGTTGACGAAAACGAGGTTACACAAATTGCTAAATTTCTAAGAGATCTGAACTTGCAAGCAATTGAATACAGTCTATTGATTTTTTACCCAAAACATCTGATGACGGATTTACCGGTTACCCCTTTGAAGCAAGCCCAGGACTGTTATGATGCAGCAAAAAAAATCCTTGGCAGACGGGTGCATGTAGGAAATCTAGGTTTACTCAATGGTCGACTTCATCTTTAAGCTATTTTTTCATTTTCTCTGTAATTATCACTCAATACAAAGCTAGAGAAAATTTTTTATGGAAGCGCAAAGTATCGGGGGCTCATCTAACTGACAAAAAAACACCGCGGAGTTAGTTATACATGTCTATTAGCGGAACACCTGTATTATTGTTAAAGGAAGGAACAAAGCGCGAGCGCGGAAAAGATGCGCAGCACAATAACATTACTGCAGCCGTCGCTATTGCAGAAGCAATTCGGACAGCCCTTGGTCCTAAAGGTCAAGATAAAATGCTAGTCGACAGCTTTGGCGACGTTACCATTACTAATGATGGAGCAACTATCCTAAAGGAAATTGATGTTGAACATCCTGCGGCCAAAATGATTGTTGAAGTGGCTAAAACCCAAGATGATGAAGTGGGCGATGGTACAACAACAGCGGTAGTAATCGCAGGTGAGCTTCTTAAGCAAGCGGAAATACTGATTGACCAGAAAATCCATCCAACCGTAATTGTTGAAGGCTATCGTAAGGGAATGGATAAGGCACTTGAGGTTCTTGAGTCCATTGCCATTCAAGACTCAAGTGATTCAATGCTTAACAAAATCGCTATGACTTCAATGCAATCAAAAGTGGTATCAGATTTCCGTAAATTCCTTGCTGAAATGGCAGTACGCGCCATTAAACGCATCACTGAAACAATAGATGGTGAAATCAGAGCTGACCTTGATAATGTTAAGGTTGAAAAGAAACAAGGTGGTTCTCTTCGTGACACACTCTTCATCGATGGCATAGTCCTCGACAAAGAGGTTGTTCATCCTGGAATGGCCCGATTAGTCCGGAATCCCAAGATTGCTTTAATCCAAAGCGCCTTCGAGGTTGAAAAGACCGAGTTCACAGCAAAAATTGACATCAGAGAAGTTTCACAAATGCAAGCTTTTCTTGATGAAGAAGAACGTATGCTGAGAGCAATGGTTGAAAAGGTACAGAAATCCGGAGCCAATGTTGTATTATGCCAAAAGGGCATCGACGATGTTGCACAGCACTTCTTGGCTCAAGCAGGGATAACAGCTGTCAGACGTATAAAAGAGAGTGACATGGAGAAACTGGCAAGAGCAACAGGCGGCAAGTTAGTTACTAATCTAGATGATTTATCTCGTCGCGATCTTGGTACCGCAGAGATAATCGAGGAAAGAAAAATAGCAGATGACAAGATGGTTTTTGTTGAAGGCTGTAAAGATCCCAAAGCAGTAAGCATTCTTATCCGAGGAAGCACAGACCTAGTAGTCGATGAAGCTGAACGAGCCCTTCACGACGCTCTTTGCGTTATTCGCGATGTTGTAGAAGATGGTCGAGTTGTCCCCGGTGGTGGTGCACCTGAAATTGAGGTTTCTCGCCAGCTACATAGTTATGCTGAGAGTCTTCCTGGACGAGAACAACTCGCTGTAATCGCCTTTGCAGAAGCAATGGAAATCATACCCAAAACTCTTGCAGAGAACGCAGGCCTTGATCCCATCGATATTATCGCTGAATTGAAGACAAGACATGAAAAGAATGAAACAAACACTGGTGTCGATGGTTTACAAGGTAAAGTTGCAGATATGGCCAAGGCAAATGTTTGGGAACCACTTGTTGTGAAACGACAGGCCATCCGATCTTCTAGTGAAGTAGCGCAAATGCTTTTACGAATTGACGATGTAATTGCTTCTAAAGGCATGGAAGGCGGTCCACCCGGTGGTGGTCCTGGAGGACCCGGTGCGGGCGAGGATTTCGAGGACTAAATAGTCTAATAAAAATCAGAAGGCGGAAAATGTGAAAACACGAGGGCCCACAATTGGTCCTAAATGGATTACTCGTTACGAAAGATCCCGAGTAATAGGAGCACGTGCCCTCCAGATTTCGATGGGAGCACCCATTCTCATTCGCATCGATCCAGAAATGCAAGATCCTATCCGTATCGCAGAAATGGAACTTCAAAAACGAGTTCTTCCAATTACTATTCGCAGAAAACTTCCCTCTCATGTTTTCGAAGATGTAGCACTCAGTGATTTACTGGACTGAAATTCTCATCTCTACAAGTTTCCTAACAAACATGTACTGAGATGAGGAAATTTCTTTACCAAAATAAGAGAAATATGAATTATTGTTATAGTCAGTTCCCTACAAGGCTATCGAAATTTAGGGATAATATTGCTAAATCATTTCATACTAAGAGACACAGCCAGCTGCCAGATTCTGAATAGTAAAAAGTGGGCTTGTTTCAAAATGGAGCCTCGAGCGGGGATTGAACCCGCGACCAGCAGCTTACGAGGCTGTCGCTCTACCACTGAGCTACCGAGGCATACTAACGCTGAAGAAGTAGCGTACCCAAAAAAGATTTTGTCTCAGAGACAATTGTAATAATCAGGAGTGATTGCCAATGGTTAGGAAAAGAAAGAGCAATATCCATGATATTGGGGAGCGAGAACTAATCAAGCGATTTCAACAGATAATTACGCCATATAAAGAAGCGTTACTAGTTGGAAGTGAAGATGCCGCAGCAATCAGTCTTAATGGAGATTCACTTGTAATTAACACTGATATGTTGGTAGCGTCAACTGATGTTCTTCCAACTATGACAGCTGAGGAAATTGCCTGGAAAACCGGAGTAATGGGTTTAAGTGATCTAGCTGCAAAGGGAGCAGCTCCTCATGGAGTATTATTTTCGTTTGGGCTTCCAGAAGACATGGAGGAGACTTATGTCTTAAAATTAGTTAGAGGGCTAGATCAAGTTTGTAGGAGCCACGACACATACTATCTTGGCGGAGACACGAATAAATGCTCTGAATTAGCTATAGCATGTACTGCAATTGGTACTGTGCCAAAAACAGAATTAATCAGACGGAAAGGAGCTAAGCCAGGAGATATTGTAGCTGTTACTGGTGAGTTTGGATACACTGGATCGCTCTTTGAGATTTTATTAAAAGGACGCCAAGTGCCAAAAGGGATGCTTGAAGAAATTCGAAGCAAAGCACTTCATCCTCGAGCTCGACTTCGCGAGGGAAGAGCATTATCATCAGCGAATGTCGCTTCATCAGCCATTGACAGTAGTGACGGACTAGCTTGGTCACTCCAAGAACTTGCTATCACAAATCAAGTGGGATTCTGTATCGATCAACTTTTGCCTCCGCAGATTTGTGAAAAATTTTCCAAGCTAAATAATCTAGACGTTTACGACCTCATACTCTATGGAGGAGAGGAGTTTGAACTTGTCGTCACTGTTCCAGTAGATTTGTGGAATGCTGCGATTGGCGTAGTGCAAGGAGTGGGAGGACAACTTCTGCCTATCGGCAGGGTAACTGAGGAAACAAAGAATATCCTTGTGGTGGAGGGGGAAGAACGTGTAATCGAACCACGAGGATATGAGCATTTTATTTGAGAAAGAGTGGCGGGCTCGGGGGGATTTTCAGACTGTTAGACTCAGTCATTCGAACCCCCGACAATCGGGTGTCTCTAGCATAGCAGTTTAAGAGCCCGACGCTCTGCCTGACTAAGCTACGAGCCCGCATCTTGTTTCTGTTCTAAGGTCTTGCTAAAAAGGTTTCTGGGATTTATAATTAACAAAGGATTTTAAGAAGGTTGCTTGCCTGAAAGAATCGAAGTAGTATGACTAGAAAGCGTGTTGTTGTTGCTGGAACATTTGATATCCTCCATCCAGGTCATATTTTTTTAATTTCAGAGGCAGCAAAAATTGGTGACGTGATCGTCGTAATTGCCCGTGATAAAAATGTACTAAGAACAAAGGGTCGCCCTCCAATAATTCCTGAAGGACAACGTCTGTTCATGGTGCAATCCCTGAAGGGTGTTAGCCAAGCAATCTTAGGATATGAAAGTGCAGATAATCTTCAAATCATCGAGGAATTGAATCCAGATATTCTATTACTAGGACCAAACCAAAATGTGTCTCTTGAAGAAATACAAATTGAGCTTCAGCGGCGGGGATTGAAAACAAGAGTTCAACGTCTAGAAGAATTATACAAAGACTACCCACTAAGTAGTACATCAGGGATCATAGAGAAAATTCGGATTAAACAGAAATCTGAGCCCTAACCGTTATGATATTCTCATCGGTTAGATGGAGCTGTTCCCGAAGATTGATGGGTGATATTAATTCAACGACATTGGGATGATGATGAGTTCTTTGTATTATAAGAATTGCAGCTTCATGCTTTTCGTTAAGAGTAGCAGGATAGCAAGCAACAGGACCAAATGAACGCCCCCGACTTACAAAACCCTTTATTTCAAATCCAATCGTAGCGCTTAGGAGCTGGAATTCGTGAATGTCAGCATCTGTCAGGAGCTGAATATTTAGTGTACCTGGAAAAGGATCAAATCCAAGCTTATCACGGAATTGTTTACGATAGCCTTCAAGTTTCACATAATAGGCACCTTCGCCAAGACCTGTAAAGACTTGGCCACGAAAAGTAACATAACTCTTCCTCGTAATTACAGTCTCAAGAGTGGAAAAAACCTGTTTTAATTGAGTTAAGCCTTCGGGTGTTATTCGAATGACCTGACCCCGATTGATGAGAGTTCTATGAACCCAACCCTTTCGCTCAAGAAGGCATAGTCTTCGAGAAGTGGTTTGTTGGCTAATATTGAGAAGTCCAGCAAGGCGAGGTGTGGATGTACGGACACTATTACTTGCTGCTCCAAGCTGTGCTAATGCTAGAAGAGTGAACCAAAGTTGTTCTGTCATGAGATAGGCTCCAAGACTTCTAATTAGATTTCAGTTTTGTTCTATGCTCTGTTGCTATATGATGGGCAATAAATATTGGTTCTGGAAGTCGATGTTTATTTGTACATTGCTGCGTTAGTTTTACTGCTGTTTCGAGTGCCACTCGGTGACCCACACTGACATAGATTGGATTGGTGTGTGGCTTTGTTTTGAGTTCTGCCCCAACAGTTTCATCTTCATAGATGAGAGGAGACCAAATATCATTTTTTGGTTGAGGCTTTCCACAGAGTATTCTTTTTGCTACACCAATGGTAGGTACATCTCGTAATAAACCAAAATGGCTAGCTGACCCAAGTCGACGAGGATGACTCAGCCCATGAGCATCAACAAAGCAAACATCTGGTTTTTTTGTTAATGAAGAATAGGCAAGTGAAAGTGGAGGGTATTCACGAAATGAGAGATAGGTTGGAATATATGGAACAGGTACCCTGCATTTCACTATAGCTTGATCAACTATCGTTAATTCAGGGAAACAGAGTTGAACAGCTACACCGATAGCGGTTTCACCTTTGTAAGATACATCCAATCCGCATACAGTTCTTGGGGGTAATAGTAGATTATCTTGATCTTTGATTTTCTTAGCCAATCGTTCCTGAACTTGGCGAGCTTTTTGTAAAGAGATTCGTAGAGGCAAGAGGGTTCGCACTCATTCGTTATTAAGAGTCTCTTGGAGTTCCTTCATGCTTTTTATTAATCGTCTACGTTGAATATCGGTACTTAAGTCTGCACGAGTTCGTTCAACTAATTGGCGTGCAACATCAGTCTTTTTCCGGACACCGGGTGTCAGTCCATTTGGAAAATCAAAAGTCAACAAGACGGAGTAAACATCCTCCATTAACTTGAATGCCTTTGTAGCAAATTCCAAATTATCATTTTTCAAAGCTTCAATTGCAGTTCTACGTAGTTCACCCACTAGGTCACCAAGCCCATACAAATAGGCCAAACCACTTACCCCAATTTTATCAGGACTGGGAAGAGTTTCTCCCTTCCGAAAAGAAAGAAGAAGCGCTACTTCAGCAATCTCGCCTTCTGCGTTTTGGATAAGCCCAGCAATTGGTAGCATTGACAGTTTTTCCATTTCAGATTGAGCAGCTACAAGAATTGATTTGGCCTTATTCAAGGAGGTGTCTGCAATTTCTAGCTTATTTTGATGGATTGCTGATATTGCTTCTCTTGTTGCTTTCAGTACTTTTCGCATTTCGCTAAGCAGATGATCTCGTGCCTTATTCTGTGTATCAAGTTTTGAATAGATATTATCACTGATTTTTTTGAGACTCATTGTTGAAGGTTCCCCTCGATAAAGAGGTTTAATGATTGGAGCTTTCAACAGACAATACTTAAATGATTAGTTCAGGGGAATTGCATGGGTCTTAATGTGGTTGTCCCTGAACTTGCGAAGATTTATCGTAGACAACGCTATCATTTCATTGGCAAGAATAGTGTACTAAAGAAATGCTATCACCTTCACACTGCTTTAACACAACATAGACCCTGCTATAAGCAAACCTTCTATGGTACGATTAAGACTCACCGTTGTATGCAGCTCTCTCCAACACTACAATGCACGCAAGCTTGTCTTTTTTGTTGGAGGACAATGCCTGGTGATGAAGGAGTTCCATCTTCTATTGAAAGGGAGATTCCGGATGAGCCATCAACAATATTGGATAATGCAGTTCTTGCCCAACGCAAAATTCTCAATGGATATAATCCTGTCTGCCATTCAAAGGTTGACAAACGGATGTATGAAGAAGCAAGGAACCCCCGTCATGTTGCAATAAGCCTCGTGGGAGAACCAACACTCTTTGAGAGACTCTCTGATTTGATTGTAGAATGTAGACAAAGAGAGTGGACAAGCTATTTGGTTAGTAACGGAACAAATCCTGATGTTATTGAGCAAATTGAAGAACCTACTCAATTGTATATTTCCCTTACAGCACCAGATAAAGAAACACATGCTAAGCTATGTCGACCAAATATTCCTAAAGCTTGGGAACGATTGAATGAGTCGCTTGGCCTTCTTTCAACGTTTTCTTGTCCAACCGTGGTACGAATGACTCTTGTCGCTGGACGGAACATGCACGGAATTGGCAGTTATGCAAGAATTCTTGATGCAGCCAATCCTAAGTTCATTGAGTGCAAAGCATACATGCACGTGGGCGGGAGTATGTATCGATTAACTCGAATGAATATGCCTCATATGAAAGATATTCGGGAATTCTCTGAAGAACTAGCTAAACAAATTGGATATGAAATTAAGAAGGAAGATATAGTGAGTCGCGTTGTTTTACTTTCGCAAAAAGGATAATGGAATCTGGAGACTACTCAACTAGTTTGTATTCTTTTTCCTCGATGCCACCAGCAGTTACTACGATAATATCAATTCCATCGCCTGACATGGCATCACGTTTTGTCGCAGAACGTATAGCTTTTACAGCTAGTTCCACTGCTTCTTTTTCAGATAGCGTTTCATTGTAATTTGATTCCAAAACACCCAGGACTAGCGATGTTGCTGAACCGACTGCTGAATATTTTTCTTCGATTAATGAACCAGCTAGATCAAGACTATAGAGATGAGAACCATCAACATCAACTCCCCCGATAAGAGTTTGAGTTAAAAAGGGAAGATATTTGCGACTAAATAGAATATTGGCAAGGAGTTGAGCAGCAGCTTTAACTGTAATTGACCGACGATTCTCGAGCTTGAATAAATTGGTTTCAGCAACCAGATAAGAAGAGAGCATCTGATAGTCGCCACTAACACCAGCACTACCGACAATGATGTTATCTGTAATTGGAAAAACTTTCTTGCCAGTTTTGCTGATGACCGTGTTTCCCCATAGAACTCGCTTTTCTGCGCCAATGACTACACCATTATCAAATGTTATTCCAACTGTAGCTGCGCCAAAAAAGCTTGAGAGATCAAGTTGTTCGCTCATGTGTAGAAACCCGTTTGCTATCATGGCAAAGTAGTTAAAAATCTTCTTCACTTGCCTTTTATAGAGCTGAATGATGATTTGAATCCGTTTAATGATTTAAAATACTGTCCAGATGACAAGACGCTTTTGGATATAGCATTTTCAAGTGCAGCAAAAATAACTCTTTCAAAATCAAAAAGACCAATTCATATTAGAACCCGTGAGAGGGAGGCCGAAAAAATAAAGGAGATACAGGAGATTCTTACATCACGTCTTGAAAAAATTGTAAAGCAGTTTCCAAATTTTGATGAAATCCATCCTTTTTATCGGACTCTAGCAGATACGGTTGTATCACTCGATGAACTCCGTCAAGCTCTAGCATCAGTTAACTCCTCAATTCGAATAATAAAAAAAATCACAGGGGATAGCCAACGTCGTTTGAGTAGGATTAAAACAGCTTCTGAGGCTAGACAAATTCGAGTTGCTGCTTATGGTCGGATCTCTTCTGTGATACATCGATTAAAATCACGTCTTGAATCAATACAGATTGCATCAAAGGAATATCGTCGATTTCCTTCAATTGATTTGAGGTTGCCTGTAGTTGTTGTAGCAGGTTTTCCTAATGTAGGCAAAAGCTCATTTGTAGCAATTGTGTCAAGTGCAAATCCTGAGATCGCAGAATATCCTTTCACAACAAAGAAGGTAAGCCTTGGTCATTTTTCCTTAGATTCATTTAGGGGACAAATTCTAGATATTCCAGGACTTTTGGATCGATCTATGAGTGAAAGGAATCCAATTGAAAAACGAGCAATAGCAGCTATCCAATATTTGGCTGACTCTATTATTTTTTTAATTGACCCCACATTGACTTGCGGATATAATATAGATAATCAAATTACTTTATTTCAAGAGATAAAAAATGAATTTCTCAACTTGGATATTTCATTAATGCTTAACAAATGTGATATAGCTTCAGAGGAGGAAAAAGCGAAAGCCATTGACCTATTGAGAATTGGAATGTTACCTCTGATTAGTACTCTGACTGGTGAAGGAGTTGAGCAGAATTTTAGGAAATCACTTATTCAATCTAAGAGGGTTCAAGAGAAGTTGAAAAGCCTTCAAGACCAACTCCATCAACTGTAATCTGGGCTGGTAATCCAAGATTTCCTTTTACATCAAATTTTACATCAAGGAACTTTTCAACGACGTGAATATTGGTAATTGTATGTTGCGTGAGTTCTGAAATAGGAAATGTTGACTGACCTTTAGCTAACGCGATATACGGAATTAACATGTCAGCTTGAAAACGATCAACAGGGGCACTTGTTTTGATTTCTTTTAGGAGTGTTTCAGCTCCTTGTTGTCCAACTTTTTCAGCGCTTAGCCCTCGACGCCCTAATCCATCGCTTCCAAGGATACGATTTGTATCACTAAGAGTCCATAGGCTGATGCCGCTACCGGGACACGCTGTTGTTGGGTGATGCTCAATTTGAATATTGACTTGTTCAATTCCTGCTTGTCTTAGGGACTGTGTGGCTGCTTTTGCTTGCCGAGAAGCTACATGTTGTGGTAAAGCTCCACAATGAGATATGCCAACGATTTTAGGTTCTTTTGCAGAAGAAACGAGAGTGATTGGATACAATTGAGTTATCGTACGTAGGTGGGCAACCACATGTCCTCCACCCCGTGGGTAATAACCTCTTTTCTCTAATTTGATTGACCCAGAATAATCCATTTGGCTTAGCCGGGGAAGTAGCACATTCTGAAGATAATCGATGGGAGGGCTCCATGCAACATTTGTGCCACCTGAAATATGTGCAATCACGGGATGCGAGCAGAATGGAGCAATTAGCATCAAAGCTTGAAGAATAAGTGTAATTGCGCCTGCTGTTCCAATATCAATGTTAATTGGTCCGCCTCTTCGTGATCTTGGTGTAAATGAAATTTCATTAGAACCAATGTGAGCTCCTTTTACCTCTGCATCAGTGAGTTGTTGTAAAGCTAATATTCCCTGTAAATGTTGAGGACGAAGACCGGGGTTCTTTCGTTTTGCTCTAATATTTTTCACGATTATAGGTACTTTGAGTACTGCAGAGAATGCAATTGCTGTGCGTAGGATTTGTCCACCACCTTCAAGGGCAGAGCCATCAATCTCGACTAGCATATTGTCTCACTAGAATGAATTTATTTACGTTGAGATTTAAAGAGATTAATTATGACCTCATTTTTTGTCGACGCAAGACAAGTTGAACGGGATAGATGGATTTCAGTAGCTATTGACATATCGAATGGGAAATTAGTTGCTAGTATGACTCCAACAAAATCAGCCAAAGAGGCACTGGGATATATTAACAAAATAGTTCAGCGATTACATCGATCTGATTATCCAGTAAAAGAATATTCTTCTAGCCATGTTATTGAAATTACTAATCGCTTATGGCAGCTTTTCCAAGGGTACGGTCAGGAGTTTAAAATGGAGGAAATCTCCACAGATGGATGGACAGCTGCGCGTATTGAGATAACGCAAAAATTGCTTCAAATTCCACGAGGAAGTGTCATAAGTTATGGAGCCTTAGCCAAGCGTGCCCAATCATCACCTCGTGGAGTTGGTTCGGTAATGGCGAGTAATCCATTACCTTTAGCAGTTCCGTGTCATAGAGTTATTCATATAGATGGACGGATTGGTAAATTTGGTCGCAGTATAAAAGGTTCTGTGATGAAAGCTGCACTTCTCCGAGCTGAGGGTGTTCCCTTTCGTAAAAAGGATGTTGTAGAAGAATCAGCCATCATCAAATAGAAAGGTGTAATATCCAGTGGCAAAACCAGGATTGTTCATTGGTCGATTTCAACCACTTCATAAAGGTCATGTCCATGCTTTGGAGGATGCCTTTGCAGAGGAACGCACGCTATTCATCGTGATTGGAAGTGCACAGGCGTGTTTTACACCAACTAATCCTTTCACAACAGCTGAAAGAATACAAATGCTTCGTGCTACTCTGAATGCTATTAAAATTCCATGTGAACAGTATCTCATTATTCCTATTCCAGATATCCATAATTTTCGAAGATGGGTTGACCATGTGGTTCAATTTGTCCCACCTTTCGGTACGTTTTATACTGGTTCGGAATCTATGCAACATCTTTTTTCAGAGAAGAAATATCCAGTAAAAATGGTTGAACTTTACAAGCCCGGTATTCTTTCAGGAACAGAGATTCGACGACGAATAGTTAAAGGAGAGGATTGGAAAACACTTGTTCCACCTGTTGTAGAAGAGCTTATTCAGAAGTTTGATGGTGTGAAGCGGATTCAGTCCCTATCCTATTAGTATCAGCTCCACGAACGATTTTGAGAATTCGCAGGAATATTTCGCGTTGCTTTTCTTTAGAAGATTTATACAAACGCTCCACAATGAGTTCGGGTGTACTCTTGGCAATTTTTCCAAATTGAGGAGAACGATTCACAATTAGATTTAGCTCCCCATCCAAACCTGAAGCCTCAATGCCATCAACTCGTATAGGCAACTTAGACAACTGGGTTATATCTTCAGCAAGATGGGATACAAAGATTACACAAGAGTTTGGATCCTCAGAGAATAGCTCAAGAATTGCTGCAACTACCTTTGCTGCTGCACCTGGTTCTGTACTAGCTTCCCATTCATCAAAGCATGCCAATTTTGATGCATTGCTTGTTACTATCTGTGCAAGATTTCTAAGTGAAGATTCAAATGCTCCGGCAGACAGCATTCCAACAGCTTTAGTGTAATAATATAGTTCATCAAAGATGAATACTTCTGCTTTCTCTGCAGGAACTGGCATCCCCATCTGAGCGAGTATTGCAACTTGTCCTAGATTCTGTAAAAGGCAGCTCTTGCCACCACTATTTGCACCGGATAAAAGTATAACACGTTCGCCATTGGTCCCCTCAGGTCTCCATTGGGTTTGTCCAATTGCATA
>JABXGU010000514.1 GCA_016550415.1 archaeon
ATCATCGATCGTCTTACACTAACTATAAGAGCAAATCCACTTGAATCTAAAATATCTCTGGAAGGTCCTTTTCGTAGAGGGATCAAGGAATTCGTACATAAAACCATAAAGAAAAGGAAGGATTTTTGTGTTTATGGTCTCCTTCTTATAAAATAGACTGCCACTGATATTACTACTACTGCACCCACAACTCCAACTATCATCACCACAATGGCCATGGGCAATCCCGGTGATTGTTCTTCATTTCCCCAAGTTCCATGGGAAGGCTCAGGAGAAACAAAATTCCTTATTCTAATCCATGCTACGACTATACTACAAGAGCCTGAGCCATAGGAACTGACATGCAACCTTACCTTCATGGTGTCATCCAATAGTGTCCTGGCACTTGCTGTTCCCAATTCTGTATAATTGGCATAATAGACGTAGGGCTTAAACTGGTCGGTTGTTTTCCATTGTGAGAAGATGTAGTATGTATCCAAAGAAGGATCATCTACAATCAGTGGTTCCGGATAAGTCCAACTTCCATTGAAAGTGTTCCACCTTATATCATAAGGCTCTGGATCATCTCCTTTGTGCCAAGGAAATGTTGCCCTATATGGTGTTGAACCTATCCAAATGTCATTAGCACCAACCCGTCTGTTCCAGTTGCTTCTTTTGACTTCTGTCTCTACTCGGATATTGTTCCAGCTTGGAATACTGTTGTTAAATATTATGCCCTCATCGAATGTATCATTATCTCCGGTAATTGTACAGTATCCGTCAGATACAGATATGTTTGGAACACCATATTCAACCCATTTTTCTGGATCCAAGCTCGAACCATCAAAACCATCAAACCATAGGAAAGTAGCGTCTCCATTGCTTGCTGCAGTGGTGCCCAAGTTGCCATAATACATATAGATCGTGGAATTACCTATGCTCAGATCATCGGATACTTCGACCCAAAACCGAGCTGCCCCACCAACTGCTCCTATCTCCAACCAATAGTCTAGCAGTGTAATTCCGTCATCATCTGTAAATCTAATATCCTGGAAATCATCTCTGCATTTTTCGTCACAATAGACCTCCGATCCACTATCCGTTCCACTTCCATAGTAAACAAGTAACCTTACTTGGTAGTTTGTACCGGCACCAGAAGCACCATTGATAACATGGCTTTTACGATAACTCCACCCTGCAAGCCAAGACTCTCCATCAGGAGTAGCGTGTATGGTTGCTGGTAATAGCGTAAAAGAGAATATCATGATCAAGATCAAACCTATTACCAGTTTGCCTTTTTTCAAATGCTCCCCCTCTAGGTTTTCTGGCCTATTTTATTGTTACACTTAGTATATAATGTTAAAGCTCCAAGTACTGCCTGAAGTGTTTGACAATCTAATAATAGGGTTCTTTGAGGCCTTGAATCAACAGAAAAGCGCTCCTAAGATTAGTTTTCATCCAATTCTCCTATTATTGATTATCATCACTCCGGTGGTATAAGCTTCATGTAAGTCATCCTCTCCACCACCACCTCTGGCAGCCCTTCTCCTTCAATTCTTTGTCTTCAAAGCAAGCCGTGGCTGACCTCAACTGATTGCTCGAAGTAGGAATAATAAAAGATTTAACAAACCTTTTCCATGCTCTTGGACATTACATTGGATGTCCAACAACATTGAATGTCCAAGAAATCTACTTCCATTTCCCTCAATCTATACACACTATATGGTAAGCGTGCAAAGATTTTACGTTAGGTTTATAAGGCAACCTACTTACTCTTTGGGTACACGAGAATTCTAGTATTCACACAGAATCCTAATTTTTCGTTAGTTATGACGCGGAGGTGTAAATAGTTTGTCTTATAGAGGATCCCGAACCATGCACAAAGCAGTCTGTTCTGAATGCAGTCAAGAATGTGAAGTCCCATTCAAACCTGATCCAAGCAGAGCAGTTTA
>JABXGU010000515.1 GCA_016550415.1 archaeon
CAATTCGAGTTCTAATGAATATGCAACATCCGGAAACGCATTCTATAGTTAAAAAACTTAACACAATGGGAGTTAGTGTTCGACAGCCTTCCGATTTACGTTTTCCTGTGAGGGGTACACTTGCAGATTCCTCGAAGGTCGTGTTTCTTATTTGGGCCTCACCTGCAGGAGATCGGAGTCATCCGCGGTATGTATATCGTCCGAGCTATTCAGCCAATGAAGGTGTCGTCGCAATCTTTCAACAAAGTTTTGAGTATCGTTGGCAGAAGGGAAAACCTAGGAAGTAGTCCGGTTTACAGTTTTTGAATTCTTAACTTCGTAGTGGTAGTATAAACGCGTTGAAAAGTGCCACAAAGCGAGCCAACCAAACACAAATAAAATACCTGCAATAGGCCACAGTTCACTCTGGATAATAATAATCAAATAATCTAGCAAGGCAAACCCAGCCATTCCAAGAGCCCAAACACCTACCATAATTGAGATTAAGCCTGAAATTCGTAAACCCATGTGGTCTTTCTTTCTTAGAGCTAAATACACACCAAAAATGAGGCAAAGGGGCACAACCACAAAACTGAGATTTAGTGGCCAGGCTAGAGGATAGACCGAATTGAAGGGGATTAGAAAAACGGT
Source organism: archaeon (assembly GCA_016550415.1). The sequence goes on from JABXGU010000515.1 coordinate 631, forward strand.
CAAAATAGCAAGAACACTGCTTGCTAAAGTAAGCGTCGCTAATGATAGAACGATTCTTTGTTCAGTTAATGGACCTCTTGCCAAAATAAGCCGCGTCAATGTAAAAGGCGCTTCAGAATTTTTGGAATCAGCAAGTGTACCATCAGCTTGAAACACAATGGGCCGTTCTTTCATTTGATGGCGTTCTAACAATCCACCAATACTCACTAAACTGTAAAAGGCATTCATTATAGCAGGTAAAAGTGCAATAATTGCCACAATTTCAACTCTCCCCATAACAGCAGTAGCACCTAAGGCCGCCCCAACGATAAGTGATCCGGTATCACCTGCAAAGGTCTTTGCAGGATACCTATTGAAATAATAATATGCGATCAGTACGCCAATCATCACACAGGAAAACAATACCCCCAGCTCAGCTCCAGGAATACCAATTGCCATCAAATAAAGCGATACGAAAAGGAGTGCCACAAACATCAAAATCGATGTTAGGGGCATAACACCATTGAAGATATCAATCATATTTACAGCATTAGCCGGGACAGCAATTGCAAATGGAATTAAAAATGGGTATACGATAGTCAACTGAGTTTGACCTAGAAATGGTAAATGAGGGTGAGGATTGTATGCGGCAGGAAGGGGTGGAGAAATTCCAAGAAACCAAAGAAGCCATAGACTCCAACTGTATAAAAGAATAGGAAGGCAGGCAATCGCCGTAAGTATTGGTTTAACCTTGGGTCCTAGCGTTTTTACGTCATCAATGATACCGATAAGACCAGCTAACAAAATCACTGAAAGGAAAACTAAAATCCGAAAGTCGAAGAACCCAGATGCAAAAAAACTACCAAAAAATAACACAAGACAGCTTATAATCACCCCAACAAGAATTCCTACTCCACCCATTTCAGCAACTTCAGGTTTATCCAATTTGTGAACATCAATACCTACCCTATGACGCTTCTTCATGGTTTTGATAACACGTGGCATCACAATGAATGTCACTAAGAGGGCCGCGATGAGCCCGCATATTGCCAAAAGGATCGTGGGGAACACTATGCACAACCTCTGGTTTTATATCAAGGTGAAACCAGTCAAATTCCATCCATCCTTATAAAGGCATCCTTACAGTTGTACGGACGGGAGTGAAG
>JABXGU010000516.1 GCA_016550415.1 archaeon
AATATTCATTCTTTTTCGAATTTCCTTCCCAAGAAAATAGCCTATGTCTGCCAATTGAAGCGATTATGTCTAAGCCGTTTATAGATTTGATAGTAAATTGCCCCGAGCCCTAACCCAACTACCCCAACTATCCATGAGTCGATTGTCAAAAAAGCAAGAAGCCCAAGGCAAGAAATCAAGCCAATCGCTGGAACGAAAGACGGGCAGCGTCCTGTTTCGCCACGTAACCTTAGGGCGGCTAGATTGGTAATGAGATAATACGTCAATGACGCAAATGTGCTGACAGCTACTACACTAGTTAACTCCGCAAAAATTATGGCTATAATCATCAACGATCCAGTAATCCAGATTGCGTAATAGGGAGTTTTGTATTTGGGGTGTATCTTGCTCAGAAACGTTGGCAAGTCATTATTCCTGGCCATTGCAAATGCGACACGTGAAACGCCTAAGACTGTTGTCAATAAAACACTTGCTGTGGCTACCATTGCACCTATGGAGATTAGGAACACTGCAATCTGACTTCCTGTTGCATGAATTGCCTCGGCTAAGGGTGACCCAGTTCTGGAGAGATCGACATGTCCAATCAAACCTACACAAATAAAACTAACGAATAGGTAGATGACCGTCGATATTGATAGTGCAAGAATTATGGATCGTGGAATAGTTTGGCTGGGCTCCCTTACCTCCTCTGCCATCGTAGTAATTCTAGCAAATCCAGTGTAGGCGAAAAAGATAAGTGCGGAACCTTGAAGGATGCCAAGAGAACCATTTGGTGCGAAGGGTGTAAAATAATTGTTGTTGAGATATCCAGCACCAAGTGCAATGAAGAATATAAGAATAAGGATCTTTATCAAAACTAGCATATTGTTTAATATAGCTGTTTTTCGAATGCCGAGATAGTTGAGAAGCGTGAAAGATAAGCATGTTGCTACCGCAACTGGTTTAACTGGCAATGATTGAAACGTGGCCACAAAATAATGTGCAAATCCCAGCGAAACGGCAGCCCCAGCAAAAATGTTGGAAAAAATCCACATCCAACCTGCAATAAAGCCTACATGTGAAGAAATAAGTTCGTGAGCAAATACGTAGACACCTCCCTCCTTTGGGAGATAGGCGCTAAGTCTAGAAAAACTCAACGCGCTAAAAGTAGCAATTGCTGCTGCTATCATCATTGAAATGATCATGGCTGGTCCTGCAAGACCTGCTACGATACCTGTCACCACAAAAATCCCTGCCCCAATGATAGTTCCTACACCAATTGCGGTTGCACTAAATAGACCAATATTTCTCGTCAAAACCGTCTCTTTAGACATGGTCTACACCGTAATTGCTCCCTTGAACTACAAGGGAAAACTCTCGTTTATTCTCCTCCAATTTTATATATCAAGTCTTCTTATGTTTAAAAACTAACAGAGGTTAGATCGAGTTATTTTATACAGTTTCGTCAGCGACTGCATTCAACGATATAAGATGAAGTATAAGTGTGCTTACAAATTATGTTGATTCCGTAAATTTATGAGAGTGTATCCCTTGAGAATCGGTTTCTTTGTTTGGGAGTATCCACCGAAGCTTGTAGGTGGTTTGGGCACATATGCAGAATATATAACTCATGAGTTCGTTGAATTGGGTCATGATGTCACAGTTTTTACGCTTAATCCCGGAGATTTGAAGACGAGAGAGGTGTTGAAGGGTGTGGAAGTCCATCGTCCTATAATTGCCGATGCGAGCAACGTTTTTCCAATGTTTGTCACAGATGACCTGAGGAAGTGGGGAACAAATATCCGTTTCTTCAATGATGTCTTCATCTATAATATTCTAAGCGCAACCAAGTTCATCAATCAATTAATTAAGGAAGAAGCTTGTAGATTCGACGTAGTTTGTGTTCATGACTGGTTAAGCAGTGTAGCAGGGGCTATAGTCAAGAACGAAACGAAAATACCCGTGGTATTTCATGTTCACAGCACTGAGTGGGGAAGAAGCGGAGGGCACGGCTCTGAAGTAGTTTCCCATTTTGAACAATCAACTGCTCAAGTTGCAGACCGCGTAATTACCGTCAGCCATGCAATGCGAGATGATCTTATTCGACATGGCTGGCCCGAGGCAAAAATTAGTGTAGTGTGGAATGGGGTAGA
>JABXGU010000517.1 GCA_016550415.1 archaeon
GGTCCTGGCTTATACACAGGCTACCTTGTCTCAGGCCCCATTCAAGGGCAGCTATGGGAAGAATGGCACTGGGATCCACTCATGACCAAGGAAATAAACTTCACAAACTGGGCTAGTGGTACAGAAATAGAAGAAGTACCCTACATGTCTCTGGTGAATGATACAGGTGTTACAGATGGGCATGTACTAGGGCATGCTCGGCTTTGGGATTATGATGCAAGCCGAAATAAGATGCGCGCCCAAACAATCGCTAACTGGATGGCATTAGCAGATAGTGACATAGTCTATATGGGAGGTCGAGAATACTGGATAGCTCCCTATTCACTTGCTCCACCCAGCAGCGAAGACTTCCACAAAAGCTACATCCTATACACACACGCTGAAGGAGCAACGGCACTCGATGCAAGCAGCACAACAGGTGAGTTCTTGTCACCTACCCAATTCCAGAGTATTTTTGGTGTCAACTCGAACTTCCCAATCTATTATGGAGAAAGTCCACCATACCAGTATATTGACGGGTATGAGAGCTTCGTCATTGTCGACACAACAATAGCTCCTGAAACAGGGACATACAGTTGGGAAGGCGATCCTGATTACACACTTGTCGGCGCAGAACTAGCCCTGAAGAAACTAGCTTGGGCGTTCTCGGATCTTAGCTTTGCTTGGCTTTCCTATAGTGACCCTGAAGCTAAAGTACTAATGCTTCGCAACATCCAAGAACGCGTACAATCCATCCTCTTACCCTTTCTCTACACTGATTATGATCCATACCTGGTCTTTGATCAAATCAATCATGAAGCCTACTATTGTGTTCCAATCTTCAGTGCCTATCCACTACAACTTCAATACGCTAGAGTTCCCTATCTACGGTTACTAGGATGGTCTGTAGTCAACTGTGCAGATGGAACAATCACCTGGGTTCGCAACCCTAACGCCAACCCTGGACAATTCTTCATAGAAACGATGTACGAAAGCTGGTATCCTTGGATAGATCCGCCTAGCTGGATCCTTAATCAATTACGTTATCCTGAAGAGCTCATAGACCTTCAACTTAGCGTCGATTTTTATTATCATGTCACTGATGCATGGATCTGGCGAAGCGAGAGTGATTTCTTCGAAAAGCCCGATAGTCAGCCTGACATACATTATGTTCTTTACCCAATCAATGGAAGCCTTTCATGGGTTGGCTATCAAGCAGTTCGATACATCCGCCACGAAGCACAGAAGCTGGCTGGTTATTATCTATTTCACAATGGTCCCAAAGTTGGAACTGCACTCTTTGCTAGGGCAGGTACGCTTGATCCAATTACACAAACTCCTCTTACTCCAGTCTTTGGGGTCGATGCTGCCATACAAAGTTTCGAACAATATGCTCGTTCAGACCTATCTTTAATATCTCCATATCGAGTCGGTAATCGCTTACTAATGCCACTAAGTGGAATGCTTGTTTACCTCTTTCCTGTATATGCAGAAGAATATGGTGAGCAACTTGTGGAGACCTTAAAGTTTGTAGGCATTGTTGATGCTGAAGACATCAGTAATGTTGCCTATGCTACTACAGTTGCCGAAGCCTATGCCTCCTTCTTCTATGGCTTTAATGAAACAGTTACGGGCGTAGATTTCATCGATACAAGCATTGATCCTTATGACATTGATGTGGGCGAAGAAGCTGAACTAAGTTACATTGTTAAAAATGGCAATTCCACAGCTTGCAATGTCACATTACAGCTGGGAATACATAGCGCTAACTTTGATGTCGAATACCATGGAACCAATGTTACTCCCGTTTTCGATTCAGGAGTTTATCTCTACAATGTCGGAATGTCCTTGATGTATCCACAGGATGTAATGGGTGGTTCCATTACACTTCTAGCGAAGAGCCTAGATCCCGGAATCTACTTAGCAACTTTCATCCTCGAATTAAAAATAATAGTAAATGGAAACCCAACTGAATCAGAATACTTCTACCTTACAGTACGTTCAACATAACTATCAAACCGCGAAAACACAACTATTGCTGGACGCTGGTAATCCCAGTTAGGTCCAGCAACCAAAATTTATTTGAATCGCTAATTTACTCTATTCAATCGTAGACAGCACTGGTGTAATTTGATATGCGTGCTAAATGGAAAAAGAAAAAGGGAAGAAGGATGCGGCGCAAAAGGCGCCAACGACGTAAATAATTGGCGCAGTCCTGTTTTTACTAAAAAGGGAGTTGATTATCCTATTTGTTCAATCCTTAGTTGTAACAACTAATGAAATGGTTTGCAGGAAACGTATATAGGCGTGTATTTTGAAAATGAAACTATAAACCGGTCTTTCAGGAATGTGGGATAAAATGGGTCGAAAACTCGTTGGTTTATCTGTAGGCTTTCTAATCACAATAGTCCTAGCCTTCTATCTTTTCCCAATTCAATATGAGGGCCTTATTGGCTGGCTGGCACCCTTCTTCGGACCATGGCTTCGCTTTGCCTTTATGTTCCTCTTCATTATTTTTGCCGACTTTCTAGCTTATCCTACCGTTCTGATAATCTGGGTAGCTGTAGGGCTAATTGCTGGACTTTTTGTACGCAGCATATGGGGATCAATCCCAGTAGCAATTGGAATCTTCCTTCTTGCCTTCATAATGATGATTGTCGGATTCGTTGGTATGCTTGTTCCCTTCCTATCAGGTGGAATGGCCGAATTAGATTTTATGGCCCTATTTGCATCCATGCCACCTGGCGTAGCTTTTGACGTTTTCTCTGCTCCTGTCCTTGGTCCAATAATTCAAGCTCTTATGGGAGGTATGGGTGAAACCCTGTTTGGAATGGGAGGTGGAGATATGTCTGCCATTCTTTTGATGCTGCAAGATGCAATCCTTAGCGTCGTATGGCAGGCGATAAAGAATTTTGCAGCTCTAGTAGTAGCTACAGCAATTGGTGGCCTTATTGGTCGTGTTATTCGCAGACCGGAGGATTAACTTGAAAAAATAAACATGACACACATTACGAGAGGAAAGAGAAAATGAAAAGAAGTATCGATAAAAAATACATCAAACAGGTACGTCCCCTCACAATTCTAGCCTTAACAATTGTTTTACTATTCTTTTTGGGCACTTTCTCTCCCGGTTTTGTAAACCGCTTACCCACATTTTCTTCTGGAGTACCTTCAAAGATTACCGACATAAAGCCTGCTGTAAATTCTTTCACAATGGATCGTATGTTTCAGAACATTACTGAAGGGGACGTGGATATTGGCGCAATAGTAGTTGGTGAAGATGGATCTTTAGCAACAACATTTCTATCTGCGGGAACTGGTATTGGTGAATTCGATACTAGCCAAGGAGAATATGAATATTGTCTTATGGCTCTTGCCATGTTTCGTTGGGGAGACTATGAAGGACTTACTGAAAATCTCCTAA
>JABXGU010000518.1 GCA_016550415.1 archaeon
AACCGTTACTTTTTCTGGGCCTTCAGGCATTTCTGAACAACTTCCAATTGTCTTCAAAGCTTTGCAGATATTTAGCTTCGTTGGCTTGGTAAGGATTAATTTACTCCATAAAAAGGCATACCAATAACTAGATGCTATTCGCTTGTCCTATCTTCACCAGGTAAATTACTCAGGATTTTAATAGCTCCAGTTCCTCCTACTCTTTGAGTGATTGATTTGACTGTTGCTATAAAATACCTAGCTCACGCTAGCTTCCAAATCAAAACAGATGATAAAATCATCTACATCGACCTAGAAAAGGGTGCTAACCCCAAAGAACAAGCTACTATTATCCTTTCTACACACTCGCATTATGATCACTGCGATCCAGCAAAAATCAAACAAGTCCGCGGCGAAAACACGGTGGTGATTGCCCCCGCTGACTGCCACAGCAAAATTGGAGGAACAGTTCATGCATTGAAGCCTGGTGAAGAAAAACAAATCGGTGACATTCATATCAAAGCCGTTGAAGCCTATAACGAAACACGGTTCCGGTCTCCAGGCAATCCATACCATCCCAAGGGATTTGGCGTCGGATACATTATCACCGTGGAAGGCAAGCATATCTATCATGCGGGTGACACCGATTTTATCACTGAAATGAAGGAATTGGGACACATAGACGTCGCGCTCCTCCCTGTCGGTGGTACTTATACAATGGAGACCGATGATGGGGCGGATGCCGCCCTCGCCATTAATCCCAAAGTCGTAATACCCATGCATACGTGGGATAAACCAGTTTCAGATTTCAAAGAAAAGATTGAAGCCAATTCTAACATCCAAGTAGTAATCATGAAAAAGGATGAAGAATTCACCCTCAACTAGCACTGCTAATCATCATAGTATCTTCACGAGTTTATGATAAAGGAGTGAGTGTGACTATTCATGACCATCAAAGTACAACCACTCACCACCCCAACTAAAGAAATGGAAGACTACCTTCGTCAAGATATTCCCCTCAATGGATTGCCCTTATATGATTTGACCTTGGCTTGGGATTCAAGCGAATGGTTCATTGCTCAAGAACACGGAAAGCTACTCGGTTGTCTTATTATTTACACCGGCGGCCGTGGAATGTTTAGCTTCTTCACACGCGGTAGTTCTGACATAGTTGATAAACTCGTAACCACCATGCCTTACCCGACAGTTTTTGCAATCATCCCGCAAGATCATCGACCAATCGTCAACTCCCACTACCAGTTTCTCTCGCAAGGAACCTTCCTCCTGATGAACCTTGAAGAATCACGATGTCAAATGTCAAAACTACATGAAACCATTCGCCTGACATCCATGGACTTACCAGAGGTAGACAAGTTTTACTCCACCACTTCAGCAGGAGCATGGAATCCAGCACAACTTGACATCGGCCCATTTTACGGAATCCGGGACCATAAGAAGATAGTATCAATATGTGGCACCATTGGGGTTTATCACGCTCGTCCTGGTGTAGCTGTAATCGGCAATCTCGTCACACTCCCAGCGTATCAGAATCAAGGTTATGGAACTAGCGTTCTCTGCGCCGTTATTCGTGAACTCTTCGATAATTACCAGTATGTGACCCTCATGGTAGACGCAGATAACCGTGAGGCTATTCGGATCTATGAGCGGTTGGGCTTTCTTGTTCATTGTAAGCTTGATATCGGTGTCTGTCAACGACGTGAAACGCGTTAATGCTTAATTATCAGAAAATCAAAGACACTATGATCGTTTGCTGGTCTTCTTCTTTGGTTTTTTCTTCTTTGATTTCTCTGGTAAGACATCTACCCAATTTTCATGATCTTTATCTCTGGATTCACCCATACTGTAACCTCCGGTTCGTTGATTCAAAGTGATAGTTGGACACCATTTATGATTTTAGGAAATTAAATGATTTATCCTAGGGGCTGAAACGCTACTAGTAATATTTTTAATCTACGATTTTCAATCCCGTGCTGAGGTGTATTCAATGATTCTATTCAAAAAGGGTACACTCGCATGTTCGCTGAGTCAATAGTGAGATTCGCGAATTTATTTTCACCATCATTATCTGGATTGATGAAATGGTTGACATAAGGTTAGACGAGGCGGGAATGATCGCGTTGTGCAAAGCGATAGAGGCAGTCCAGAATAGATTAATTAATCATTTATTTTAATAGTAAAACTTTTATACTAATTAAAACGCCCTCTCACCCGCAACTCGAGGCCTGAAAGGGTTCGGGTTGACAACACAATTGGAGGGATCCAGGAAATGGCCCCAAACCGAAATCGAACTCGACTAGCAGAAATGGGAGTCGCTGAACGTGCTGTTGCGGGTGCACGCAACCCTGCCCCAGTTGCACGTCCTGAAGTGCGACGAGCTGTCATGCTTGTGCTCACACGACATTAACTGGTGAAACGAATAATGAGTGCACTCAAAACAGGGTCTTCGCGACTCATTCGGTAACGGGTCTTCGCAACGCTTCAATGCCACCTATCGCCGTAGCAAGGAGGGAAGTGCCACTCTGCTACGCTCTGAAGTGAACCGTCCAGGACTGTATTCTTTAGTATGTCCTCGAAGGTCCGTTACCTCCATTTTTGGTTCTTAGTCCCCTACTCCTTGGCGGAGGGCTTAGGAGAAAAATATTTAATCTAGCTTGGGTAATTCGCCGGTGAGGCTTATCCGGTGGAATTGAATAAGTTGGATAATTAGCCCTTGTCGCCATGTGGATAGTGAGATTGGCGAATCTTTTGTTAGTCGGTTATA
>JABXGU010000519.1 GCA_016550415.1 archaeon
AAGTCGAGCTTATCCACATCAACCGAGCTTTGGATGATCTGATCCATAAAGGCCTTTCCAGGCTTATGAAGTGAGCCAACTGCGAGTTTCCCGATTACATCCGGGTCATATCCATGGCTGTTGATCAACTCTCCGAGTTCAGATTCTTGAATCACCCATGTTGTCATGTCTTCGTGCGTTTTGTTGAAGAATCTTGTGAGTATATGTTCGAATACGTGGGAGAAAGGGCCATGCCCAACATCGTGGAGCAGAGCTGCAATCCTAATCATCTGAGCTTCATCTTCAGAAAGATGCTCTGAAAGGTTGGGGTTCTCTACAAGAAGTCCGGCCAAATGCAAAACACCGACAGAGTGCTCAAATCTGGTGTGGTTGGCGCCTGGATAGACGAATTCAGCCCCTGCCAGCTGCCGCAACCGATGAAGCCTCTGAACCGGGAAGGAGTCGATAATTTCCTTTTCAACTTCGGTTATGTACACATACCCGTGAACAGGGTCTTTAATTTCACCCCAATATCTCGGCATCCCCAACTTCCACATTCCCAATCTTGAATATTGTTATTAAAGTGATCGATATCGGTGACCATGGTGATGTCCCCCTGCAAACCTCCCCTTTTTTGAGAAGTGAAAAGGGGCAATGCTTTTGAAGTGTTTCTCGTAGATAGAGCTTGTCTGTGATTATGATGGTTGCGACTGCTCTGTTGGTCATCGATATGCAGCTTGGAAACTTTCAAGGTTCAGATCCTGTCTATGAGGGAGAGAGGCTGCTCTTGACGCGGTTCTGCGAGTTTTGAATGAGGAAGAGCGGAAAGTGATCGAGGCTTTGGTTGCGGAGGATGGAACAATGCTGCAGAAAGATATTCGGTGGAAGACTGGTCTATCGCGGGTGAAGACACACAGAATACTTTTCAGGCTAGCTAAAAGAGGAATCACTTTAGTCGAGAAGCATTACAACACAAACAAGATTACGCTTGCCGATTGGCTCTCAGAAGAGAAAGTGTTGGAAGATGACCAATAACCCACCAAACCAAAGCTACAGATTGGAAGGAATCGCCTTCGGACTTGCAGACGGACTGATCATGTGTTTAGGTTTGATAATAGGAGTTGCTGAAGTCACATCAGACACCCGCCTCGTGATTATCACTGGGATAATCGGTGGTTTTGCCAATGCATTCGGGAATTCCATCGGGTTTTACATGTCTCAATCAGCTGAAAGAGCTCTGCAAATCCGAGAAACCACGGACCATGGTGTAACAACAAGAATACACTCAAATAGGGAGATATTCGCAAACACTGCATTTTCCTTCACATCAACTGCTGTTGTGGTCCTGATTCTATTATTTCCATTCCTGCTTCTCGAAATGGCATACGCTACAATACTCACATTTGCAATAGGAACCATAATTGCGTTTACTCTGGGAAGTTACGTAGGCAAAATTGGACACGGAAATACTTACAAAGAAGGGGCAAAATACGCAATAATTGCTATAGCCGGCGCTTTGGTTTCTCATCTTATAGCCGACTGCATTCAACTCCTAGTCTGAAGTATTGCTAACCATTGCACTGAAACCTCGGAACTCCTTCGTGTGGTTTTTCCTGTTCCATCAAGGGTACATGCAAGCATGTCAGATTTGAACCGACGACCTCTACACCGCTAACATTGATTGGGCGTGAAGAAGCCCTATTTTTGCTTCGCAAGCTGCTACCTGCCTCTAACAAATTTCATGTGCAATTGGGCTACTTATTGCCCTCTAAGGGTTGGTCCGAGGTAGTAGGGCGCGCGAAGTCTTTTATGTTCAATCACAGATTTGCATTTGAAGTAATAATGTAAGATGTGATAAAATGGTTGAGAAAAAACCTATTGTCAGATTGCTGTTCGCCAGAATCAAGGAAGCATTCTACAGGCTGTCTGAAGAGGACAAGCATGAGTTCATGCTTAAGGATCGCAAGAATTGGGAAGAACTCGGGTGCAAAGTCTTGATGATGATTGACTGCCGTTGGTCAACCGAAGAGTGGAATTTTATCGGGGTCGAGGAATGGCCAAGCCTAGATGCTCTTGAAAAGCGCGCCAAATTCGAATATGAAGAACTAGAAAAATACAAGTATGTTGAATCGAAGACCTATTTAGGTACTCGTGAATCCCTTGCTGAGTACGGTAAAGAATGAGGCGCGCGCATTTTCTAAAGTCTTAGCCAAGTTTGTAGAGTTTGATGCCCACGACTATTTGCCAGATGGCGGATAGAACTAATCCGAATACCGTCAGAATGGTTAAGGGTTCAAGCAAGACTCCCATTGTGCCTAACAGAGTCAAGACACCCGCAATCATAACCAAGTAACTAATGCCCTTGCTGAAAACTCCCTTCCGCATAACCAAGCCAATAATGATGGAGGAGACTGCGAGGAACATCAAAGCCATATCTGCGAAAACATTGCCCAGGTCAATCGCATGTTCAGCCGATACCAGATATGCTGCTCTCATGGTCTCGCTTGTTGTAGCTTGGTAACTACCGCTTATTGGAAGGAGAGCTATGATTTGACTGCGAGATATGAGGAACGAGATTACTGCTAACAACCACAGGGCGGTTGCCATCAACATGTGGGGTCTCTTGACATTTCTCAGAGAATAATAGAGTCCTAACACCCCAGGCATAAGAAGTAACTCTCCAAAGGCAGCCAAAGCGTAGAGTGAGACAGGGGGTACAGGATTACCAAGAATCATCTCTGGAGTTAGCGTTGGAGATGTTTGTAGGGCTAATAGAGCAAGAAAGAATAGAAATAGGACACATCCAGCGGCGACTAGGGACAATCCACCCGCCTTAAGAATTCCTTTCTCAGATTGGTCCAGACTCATTTCAACATCACTTTTTCATCTATTTGCCATGCACACGCACATAAACTTATGTTTTGGTAGACTGGGAAGCGATTGCAGATGGATTGAATCCTTTGACTATCAACCATATAGCCAGGAATATTTCATTCAACATGATTGGGAGCGCAAAGACGATTGCTAGAGTTCCCAACCATGCTCCAAACACATTCAGTATTATCACCGATGCGATTGCTATGAAACCCCAGAGCGAAATAAACCGCGGAACGAGTTCCGTTCGATACAGCAA
>JABXGU010000520.1 GCA_016550415.1 archaeon
AGAACCCCAATAATCTAGTAGCTCCTTGATTCATCATTATCTTGTTTTTTAGCTTATTCTAATTAGAAGGCGGAGTTAGCCATCCAATTTTTCCATGGATGTATGTTTTGTCCTGTTCAAATTTGGAATGTTCAATCAATGATGCTTCTATGTTTTGTAGCGTTTTTATAAGATGCTTACGTTTTTGGAGGAAGAAATTCAGCGAGATGGACTTTTTTGAAAAATGCTTTCGAAGCGAAGCGAGCAATTGGTTGGTTGCTTCTTGTTTGATAAGTAGGGCTTCACGAATTCCATCATCCAGTGTATTGGGTTGGAGGGAAGAAGATTCGACGAGTTCTTGGAGTTCATCCACCAAGGATTCCAATTTGGGAAGACGTTGGATGACCGTTGCCATTGGCAAAACATCTGTAGGCCAAATTCTGTTATTAGTGTAAGTTGATGATGAATCAAGCCAATCAGGTTTCAAAATAGACCATGATGCAGGTTCATTAGAACCATATTGTGTAGGGGAGGGAGTTGTTTGAGTGACTTGCCTATGAGTAGAACGAGATGTGTCTACTGTGCCAAGAAAATGGCGTCTGATAGCCTGCCTCCAATTTGGGTGGGAATCTATTACAAAGATGAAAAGAAATATGCCTAGACAGATAGCGAGCCCTATGAAAAACGGGTAAAACAATTGCATGAATCCGATAAACGAAGAAGATACGAGAAGGAAGGGTAAAACAAAGAAGAGAATGATTGGAAAAACGATTACGATCAAGATGAAAAATAAGCAGCGACTTTTATAGTAGAGATTTCTAGCATTATACGAGCCCGTAGCAACGTTTTCATCTTGTTCTTGGGCTGACATGTTAATCCCATCTCTCAATCTAAAGTATTCCTTCGACGCTAATAATTGTTATTGAATTTGGCAATTAGCATCACTGTTGTGATATGAAATAGTATTGATGAAACAAAAAAGCCATTCCGGATTTTTTTCACTTATCATATGCCCTCTGTTGCTTTTTGAAGCTCTGACAGACTAAATCTAATTAGGAGAACGATAAGAAATGGAGCAAGCTACAATTCTTTCTGTTGACCAAGATCAGATACTCAGCGAAGTCATCAACGAATTATCCTCGGGTGAGGAAATCGGAGAGGTTTTAGCTGTTGATGAAAACCAAATCCGTCACCTTCGACCTATACTAGCTTATGCCTGTCGACTTCATTTACGAGCAGGTTGCACCGTGGAGAGCAGAACTGCCTTGAAACGCTTCGTTAGATGTTATCTTAGAGGAGAAATCCCACATTTCGAAAATTACTAAATGAAAACGATAAATGCTAGCAACCATCTACAACATTCAAGCTATTCTTTATAACAAATTTATAAAAAAGAGGAAAAAGGGAGGCGATGCAAAAATAGCATCTCTCCCAGCGGATAGCAAAATTCATTATGATTAAGCTATTCAGTTTGTTTTCGTTGTCTTCGAATAACTAGCGCAGGGACAATGACCAGCAACAGAGATATGAAAATGGCTTCCAATGGAAAGCCAGGAATTGGTGTAGTTGTAGTGGTGGTTGTAATTACGGAGCCTATGGAGTCACGTACCCGAATGATCATTGGTATACCGGTATGCCAAGTGCTCCCTTCTTTAATACGTCCAACAACTGTTATGTTGGAGCCATCTGTTTGGGCTGGAATCACATAGAAGTAGTTTTCAGGATCACTTTCCGCTGAATCGTAAACGTTTGAAGTGATTGTAATATTTGACCAAGAACCACTGCCAACTCTGTAATCCAATTCAACTTGAGCAACATTGGGATAGATCATGTGACCGTATACTGTGACATTGATGACAGAGACACTCTTGGGGATATTTGGTTCCCAATAGACATTGACATCATCCATTGCGTCGCAATCTGCTAGTCCCCAGTCATAATCATAGACTTCCTGATACCACTGTGCTATTGCTTCATTCTCAATAATTACACCAGCCTCTCGATTATCACTGATACTACCATCACTGTAATTTATGCTGCTAACTAGGACAATTCGACCATCCACAATGATTCCTTTGTTATGAAGAGCAGTGAACCAGCGGGTGTCTTGCCAGGCAATAGGAATATCATGGTCAGTGAGTATCTGCTCAATTTCCACCCAATCCTTATCTTCTTCAGTGATTACTCTAACTGTGACTCCTCGTGCCTTAGCGGCAAGGATTGCATCAATGATTTGGTCAACTTCACCAGAACCACCTACATCCGTGAAGTAGGGTATCTGTATGTCCAGAGTCGCTTGAGCCACATTGATGCATTGGAGAATACCCTGAAGACTTGTATCTGGCGAAAGAACTGGTGTTACATTCATTTGACCACTGAAATGACCTGGTGCGGCAAATGGTCTTTGGTAGGTGCTAGTTGATTCGGTATATGTAAGGGGGGTCCCGGTTCCGTGAGTCCCTGCATCATATGTTGTCCCGTTTCTCCAATCACCATCAAATACTGCTCTGTAGTAAGATGCAATTTGTGTGTCAGTCATTGCGATGTTCCATTCCCTGTTGGCTTTCATTCCAGTTTCTGGGAAGCTTGTCTTCGCCCAATTTCCTGATTGAATAATGGTTGTATCATTATCTATTATGATGTACTTCTGATGAGCATACGTGAAGTCACTGCTACTTGTCCATTTAACCTCATAACCAAGTAGAGTGAGGTTATTGGCAACATACTTGTTCTCATTAGGATAGCCTAGACTATTCCAACCAATTAGGAACTTCATATCTAGGCTAGGTTTTGCACCGTGGATTTGGTGAATCAAATCGAGAATGTAGGGGTTGTTTATTCCGAAAATCTCAACGTAAATGCTTTGTTGCGCTGAATTCAAAAAGTGCCAGAGTTCATCTCTACTTCCATCCGGCGACACGAATGTTGTCACATTCATGGTCTTATAGAAGGTCTGCCAAGGATGGCTTTTTGAAGCGTCAATAGTCAATCTGCCATCTTCACTTGAAACCTGCCCTGAAGCAAAAAGTGGGATAACAGATATGGCAACCAGAAAAGCGAGTACTAACCCGAATAGTTTATAACGATAAGCCCTCATGGCGAGCTAATCATTCGTTACTGAATTTAAGTTTAGCCTTGCAATTAAATTTAAACATCAGCACCTAGCTGTATAAATTTCAAAGGAGAAAATAATTATGAAATTGTTTTACATGGTCAATCCCAAAGAGTACCCAAGAGTCATGCAAGCCATACGAGAGAAATTTGGTATGCATCAAGAAGTTGATGAAGAAAAGACAATCCTGATGCTTGACGGTGAGGATGTTATTGAATTAGTATCGGGAATCTATGATCCTAATCATGATGAGATGGCACAGATTCGGGTTGTTCTTGTTGATGAAACATTGAAAAAAGACTTCGACGCAATCATTGGCAAGCCCTACAAAGTAAAATAGAATCCTCGTATTAATGTTCTAGGGATGGTTTTCCATGGTTAGAAAGGAACTATTCTATGAATATGCAAATATTCCACCTGCTTCGGAGGCCCTAAAGTGCCTATGCAACCGATTGAAAATGAGAACCCACGAAGAACGTATTGGTGGTGCACTTGTAGCCTCAACAAAAGATGGCTCACTAATTGCTCGTCTATCAACAGAGACGATGGCTAGAGGCGGCTTGAAGGTCGTTGTAAAAATCCGAGTCACCACTGATGATGATATGACAGCAGTCATATCCTGTTTTGGAGAACCAAGAAAGGAACAAGCGCTAGCACCCACCACACAAAATTTTGCAGAAATCATTATCAAAACAAAATTCCGAGGGAATTTAGAGCAATTTATCCAAACTGTTTGCGATAAACTTGGCATTGAACAAGAACAATTTGGTAGTTACCG
>JABXGU010000521.1 GCA_016550415.1 archaeon
AATAGGGTCAAATTCATCAGCCACATCGTAATAGTCAGCACCAGAAGCGGCGTCGCCTCTAGCGTGTATGTAATTGAAGCCACCTTGTCCACCAGTATAAGTTTTATGCCCAATAACACGCAATTGGATTGTAGCAACCGGAGCTGAACAGACACCACTAAGTAATAAATTTGTATCCCATTTAATATTCACAAGATTATCGGCATCCCGTGTAATCTCGATTGAAGCCTTTCCCTCCATTGGAAGTCCACCAACAGTGTTACTTCTATCGCCAATAATAGCCATCTCTTGACGTGTTGAGCCGTAAGCCCAGCTGTCTTTATAGCCAACCACAATACAAACCTGTTCATCTTCATCTAAAAGACGTAGTTGAACATGAAAGATGGGAGTATTACTAGCTGCCCACCAGCCCAGTTCGCAGTTAATAACGAAATAACCCCATGGACCTTCTTCGTCTTGTGTGATTTCATGATTAAACTCCCAACCAATATAATCGGGTGTGCCTCCACCCATTACATCCGTGTAGAGCCAATTACCACCCCATCCACTGGATTGATAGTCAGTTCCCACATTGTAATCGATGATATGACTTCCAACTTTAACTGGATTCCACTTTGTAGTATTGAGAATAACTCCACTAAATTCATCCACAAAATCCCAAGGCGGTGGTGTTGGTATCGGTGGTGATTGGTCTTTTACGAATCCACCGCTAGCACCATCATCTAAGCTATAGAGTGTAGCGTTTGCGGTTTGTATTGTAGTCCCTAGCATGAGGATGATTGCTGCTAGAAGTAGAATTCTTTGTGTATTCTTTTTTATGTTCATATTTTTTCCTCCTATTTTTTTACGAGATTATCATCTCGTAAGTATAGTAAAATGTAATATACCTATATAAACTATACGCTTTAATACTATGAACTATATTCTTTTATACTATAAACCTCATTTGATAATCAATAATCTAAAGAATGGTGTCGGTGTTGAAAAATCTAGAACAGCTAGAAAAGAAAGGCGCGCTCTCAGCCTTACACTTTCTCTATGAGAACCAATCCAAAGAGTGGATGATTACAGAGCTATTAGATCGTATTGATTGCAGCCAGCGTGCCCTCTATTCTGCGATACAGCGCCTCCATCAACTAGGCCTAATCCAACAGATTCGTAAGCCTGAATTTAACCGCCGCTATATTGGTCTCACAGATAAGGGGAAGGCTGTTGCACGGAAGCTTAGGGAGGTTGTTGAGATGTTAGAGGATGGCTAATTCTTGGATGATTTGTTCAACCTGCTTTTCCTTGAATGCAGATTCGATTCCCTCAAGGACCTGCATGACTTCCTCCAATGTGTCAGCATCCGCTAGGCGGTGCCTCATGAGGTCTAGGCAGGCTTGGAAGCCAGCCATCCAGTCAGGATTTTTTGCCATAAGGAGGTATCACCTCGTTGGAGAGAATCTGCCAGAGTATTTAAACTTCAAGGGGTGCGTGCAAAAAGTGAAGCTAATAAGAGAAGAAAACGTTCCAAAAATTGCGGTATAGTATTTTCTTTATTGACATACTCGTTGAAAATAGAGTATAATATTGGTTTTTCTCTTTAGGGTGAAATAAGGCGTTAGATGAATTTTGGTAATTGAAGTCTAGTAGCAAGGTAAGGGAATTGCCGAAGACTTTCAAGATTTTCTTTCATAGATATTAGTCAAAAAGTTACTCTAATTTACTTGGATAGGATTTGGTGAAGGAAAAGATATTTTGGATTGGTTTAATTATTTTTTTGTAAGAGTTTGTAAGGGAATAATTAGCATATGAGATTTACAAGGAAGAGTATTGCAGCTATCTCCATTGCAGTATGTCTTGTTATTGTTTTGGGTGCTTCGGCCTATTTCTTCAGTAGCCAATTAATGCTCCGTGAAGGTATTTTCCTTAGTTTTTCTGATTGGACTGGGGAGACTTCTGAGCCTAGCTTTGTCTTTGTTACTGTGGATGGGGAGAATAGGAGGGGTGGTCTTTGGGGTATTGTGGATGGTGTGAGGACAATTGATTGTGGTTATCGTAATAATGATCCTCGTATTCTTGATTGGTGGGAGGCGCAGCTCAACGAGACTCATTGGCGGGCAATAACGTATTTGGATGTGGGGACGCGGACTGCAAATTTCTATGTGGAGGACAGGACTCTTCTTTTGGTCACTGAATATAACCTTACAGGGACTGTTGATATTGTTGATTGGTATTGGGAGCAGTGTAATGGCTCTGGTGTTGATTATTCAGCGGAAATTGTGGTCGGCTTCACTAACGGTTCTTCTCAGCATCTGAGTTGGCAGGTCACAGATGTTCCTGATGTGTTGTGGGTGTGGTTGGAGTATATAGAGTGGATGACTGGGAAACTGCGTACTGTCTTGTTTAATGCCTCAGTTCCTGCAACAGCCTTATTTCGGGAGAATCATGGCAATGATATTGCATTCATGCGGTCAGGAGATGTGTGTCAGTTTAAGGTACGTATTGAGTTCGACGTGTCAGCCCCTTGAGTAAAGTGAATATCTTCAAATTGTGGAAGTAACAGAATTAGTCGCTGTAGTGGCTTCACTTGTTTTTCGTGTACTGATCGTGTGATTTTGCAGGATGCTAGGGGTCGTCGTGAGGTTCGTAGTTGGGATTGGTTACGGAGTTATAGTCGTGAGTGGTTTGATGAGAATAGGCCTTGGCGTCGCTAGGTGTCTCACCTATTCCTCCTCTGCAATCAGTCCTTGAACAGTCTGAGAAGCCAATGATAGACCTGATGATCCTATTCTTAAATAGGATAACTTGCAGATTTTTTGTTAATTACATGAATTCGAGGAAGGACAGAGCAATGCCTAAAGAACCTAAACCAGTATACGGAATGGATGCTGCCTCTATTCCATTCATTACTACCTTTCTACAATCACCTGTTGGAACTGCTGGAATTGCACCATTTAAAGACGAGAGGGAGAACAAATTCACGAGTATTATAATACATGAAGACGCGGAGCATGTGAGCAGGCTTCCAAAGGAAGTACCGATTAGAGTACGAACTGGTTTCATTAAAGCGAGAAATGTCGGATTAATAGTGGTTATGCCTAAAATCCATGGAGAACTATATGAAACCTGGTGGAATTACCATAATCCAATAGGCCCTGAGTGCTTCAGAGACATAATGAGACAGGATAAGCTTCTGCTCGTGTTCTTTATTGATTCTCCCGCGCCAGCGCGCATATTATGGGTTCCCAATACACTAAAAGAATTTTTTAAATCGGCTATCGCGAAAATTCTTGGTATGAAGCCATGGACTATGCAAGAGTTCAATGTTGCGAGAGAAACTCTTTACCGCGAATATCCTACTCCAAAAGACCTTTGGGAAAATTTAGTGGATTCAACTTCTGCAAAAGAATAATTCTTCGCTCATCACTTCCACTCAGGATTCAGAGGATGTCTTCAATTCTGTTTTTTCGGTTCAACAGAGAGTTGAACTATGTGAAATATTTGATGATGAGTTGTGCGAGTGTTGAGAAGGGGGTTTTGGTGTTTAGGTTGGTTTTTGCGCTTGTTTCGATGAATGTTAGGGCTTGTTCTTTTGCGTATTGTTGTCCTTCTTCTGTTGTTATGGCTGGTTTGAGGTCGGCTTTGTTTCCTATCAGGATGATTGGTACGTTTCCGCAGCCCTGTTTTATTTCTTTGAGCCAGTAGTCTAGGCGTTGGAAGCTTTGGGGGTTTGATTTGTCGTATACTAGGAGTACGCCTTTTGCTCCTCTGTAGTATAATCTGCGTATTGGTCCAAATTCTTCTTGACCACCCGTATCCCAGATTTGGAGGCGGACTAATCGATTATCAATGACTACGTCTTTTAGGAAGAAATCCACTCCGATTGTTAGGAGATATTTTGGATCGAATATTCCTTCTACATATCGGACCAGGAGACTAGTTTTGCCGACTGCGGCGTCGCCTACGACGACAGTCTTGGCGAGGTGTGTATAGGGTCTTGAAGTTGGGGGTGGCAATGTTTTGGTACCTCTTACTTTGTAGATTACATGATTTCCATCATTAGGGTTCCTATGAGTGAGTATGCTTTTAGTCGGGATTGTTCTGTTCTGATGAGGAGACCTAGATGTTTGAAGACAAGGGTTTGATAGGTTCTCTTGGGTATAATCTGTTTAATGAGTGTCATAAAATCGTGGAAGATGTTGGAGAGTATTTTGCGTAGTTTCTGATATTTGATCTGGCGGGAATCAATGGCTTCGTGGTAGATTACACCACTAGGGTGTACATACATTGTTTGTAGAGAGGTTATCTTGGTTACATGTTTCTTAAAGATTGATTGGATTTCAGGTAAATGGGCTTTACGGGTTTTCTCTGTTAGGAATTGTTGTAGTATTGTGTTGAAAAAGAGGATATAGATTTCTAGGACGTCCATGGCTTTGGCTGCTTTAAGGGTGCCTTCTCCCATCCATAATGTGGTTATGAGGTTGTCAATGAACTTGTCAAAGCTTGCGAAAAACGTTGAACTAAAGGTTGCTTTTTCATGTACCATCACGATTTTTTCATGGAACATTTCTACAAACTTATCATTCACTATGGACATATATTTCCTAACCCTGGAGGGGCTATCACTGGGGTCTGCCATGAAGACCAAGAGAAGACCATTCTTCTCGTCTATCTGATAGAAGAACCGGTAATTCTTGAGATTAACCATATTCACAT
Source organism: archaeon (assembly GCA_016550415.1). The sequence continues at coordinate 4,702 of JABXGU010000521.1, forward strand.
GTTGTGAAGTGACATATTGTGCCATGTTCTGAATGCTTGCCAATAATCCTGATAGTAGGTTAGTTTCCACGGTGGAATTGTTGGCCTTAGTTGACTTTGTGCCAATGGTCCACCTTCGGCTATATAGTGGAAAACCTTCTGGCAACGATATTACGAAGAAGCTGTGAACAGTCAAAATCCTCAGTCCAAAGTATATAAATTGAATTTTTTTCTCCTTTTCACCATTTCCATTAGACAAGGAATCAAGAG
>JABXGU010000522.1 GCA_016550415.1 archaeon
TGCGGTTCTTTATTTTCCTCATTGTATAGATGATAGTACAGCTAAATGTTTTTAAAGCGTCAGTTCGCCGTGTCTGTTGCGGTTTGGTACCTTTTCCAGACGGAAATCCGGGAATTTTAGGAAGCACGTGATGGATTATTAACCCCCATTCACAGCGCCTAATATCTAAGACGGGTACAGGAACTGCACCCTCGAGGTCGATATGTATGAATCGTCGAACCCTAGCCTGTTTGACATTACTCGCCTTATTTTTCTTCTCGTCACTGAGCTTAACCGCATCGAATTTAAGAACAGACCTAACTTCGCCCAGTGAAAACGATTTTTCAAATCTTGAAGCAAGCTCTGTGCCATTACCAACTACACCGCCTCCATTGCCCGAAGGACCTACCTGGGATGGTGCGGAATATCTATATGAGGGGCTCGGTCAAGTCCTTGACACGCAAGAATATGCGTTAGGCAACAAAACAAAGACAGTTACTGATCTCAATTATGGTGACACTCAAAGTGGTTCAATTCGCCTTCCACGGGGTTGGACTGGCTATAGGCTCGTCGCAGATGTTTACGATTTATTTGATACAATTCACCATATCAACGAAACTTGGCGAAATGGTGATTTCGAGGATGGGAGTGGTGGATCTCCCGATGATTGGGCATTCGTATCTAGTATGCCATTTACGAATAATACTAGTGGAAATAGTTTCGGATATTATTGGGATTCCAGCGCGGCGTATGGTTCAGGAAATGGTGCTGGTCTTTGGCTCAGTTATGCAGATTTCTATTGGAATTACACTGACTACTTTGCTTGGGAGCAAGATGTCACCTTAGAAAGAGATGCTGAATGGGCTCGACTCACGTTTCAAGTGGAAACGGAACAATGGGGTGCTGGATCCGATACCGACGAAATCGCCATTTATGTTGAAATTGAAGGAATCCTCTATCGCTTTGTATGTTACCACTATTGCCCTGTTAACACTGGATGGCACGAAATATCATTTTCTATACCTACAGATGATATAGCAACTTGGAGAAGCGATACAATAAATATCAAGATTGGAGCAGGAACAGACTTCTATTGGCACTTTACTTCTGACGACACATATCACTATCACTTTGATAATATCCAATTACTAGTGAAAGGGAAGGCCGAACCGAATCATTCAGCAATACAACTTCGTGTGAATTCAACCAGTACCTGGGACTGGACGGATTACGGGCAGGGTAATATCACAATCACCAACACATGGGGACCCCATTCCGTTGACAAGTTCATTAACGTAGATTGGACCACCAATAATAACTCAATCACTGAACCCCATGTCGAATTCAAGTATACACTAACACTTTATGTAAAGAAAAGCAGCACAACCGGTCAACAAACAGCTCCCCACGGTTCCCGATTTATAGTTCGCAATGGAGGAACCGTATATTGGACAGTCTGGTATTATGCGTTCCAACCCACCGGATATTACGAATACGATTTAGCCATCACAAGGGTCACTTCCGAAACATGGACATTAGTTGCAGCAATTGATCCCCTCTTTGTAGATCGAACCAGTGCTGTTAATGGTGCAAGCAACTCGTCTCACATTAAACTAGATTACTCCATAATATCCGATTATGGATGGTGGAATTTTACCTTTTCTTCAACAAACCGAATATCCTCAATCAGTGGACTCGCAGCTAGTTACAA
>JABXGU010000523.1 GCA_016550415.1 archaeon
AACTTGATGAGGCAGGGAACATTAAGGTTGACCAGAACCAACAGACCAACATACCTGGAGTTTATGCTATAGGCGATATAACCGGAGAACCACGACAGATTGTAAGGGCCTGTGGAGATGCTGTAGTTGCAGTTACTCATTGGCTCAAAGTAAAGCCACCTTGACCACAAGGTTTTAAGGCAATTCTCCTAAATCGGGAAGCCCATATTATCGGAGGAACAACGTTTGCGTAGATTCCAAGTAGTTCTTGTTCTCAGCCTATTCTTCCTGACAATTTTTAGCTCCTCTTTTGCAGCAGGATTAGAAACGCGTGAACAACTTGTAATCAATTTTTCAACATCATGCATAGATGATTCAGGTGGCGCAGTACTTAGTCCTGGTGCAGCAAATCCCACTATATCAACGACTTTTGCCATTGCAGGTATTCTTGAACTATTACACAAATGGACAGAAGCAAACGAATCCTTAACAGAGTTGGACATTACCTCCAGTATGACTGACTGGATCAAAGAGCTGCAGAATACAACAGTTGCCGTCAACAATGCAAATTACGGTGGATTCATCTCTAATCCAGATGCAGAAAACGCCACTATCACAGATACATACTATGCCATTCAAACACTGGATTGGCTCAATCAAACCTCTAGCATTAACGAAGGGTTAGCCGCTAATTTTACAATTGATCTTCAACTCCTAAACGCTACAGAGTATCCAGATACAGTTGGCGGTTTCACCAATACGCTTTACAGCAACCCCTCCATTGGGGCAACCTATTATGCTTTGGAAACACTAGCCATTCTAAACCAGCTCGATAAAATAAACGGTAGCCTAGCCACTACGTGGATAAATTCCTGTCAAATTTTGAACCCAGAAAATACCGTATATTATGGTGGTTTCACCAACGGACGTAATTCAACAACTGCAACCCTAATGTCAACTTATATGGCGATTCGAAGCCTAGAACTTCTTGGCAATTTAACCTCAATGAACCAAACTGCTGCAATTACCTTTATTCTATCTTGCTACCACAATGATACGAATTATCTACAGTACTATGGTGGTTTTGGACAAACACCTGATGAGCTGGCTTCAACTCATCTTGCCACATATTATGCGGTTGCCGCATCAGTTATTCTCGGAGCAACCAACCAAATCACTGGTGATGAAATCACCACCTGGATAATTAGTAAACAGGTTGATAATGGAGGATTTTCAGATTCCAGCACTGGCACTGGTTTATCTCCACAAACATATCTAGCTGTAGTAACCCTATCACTGCTTGGTCAAATCGATGCTTTAGATGAACTAGTTGGCTTCGAGCTGTACATCTTCCCCTGGTTCATAATTATATTGGCCATTATCATCTTCCTTTTTGTTCTCTGTGTCATTCTAGCCAAACGCGCTGAATGGTTCTAGGAATAATCCATTAATCATAGCCAAGCAAAAATCCTGTCTGGTTAGTATGAACGTATTCAGAATCCGAGATCTACACCAATTCTATGCCAAATATTGTTAGCGAAGTAAGGCTTTTTAGTAGGGAATAATTGTGTGCCTTTGAGTGTTTAATCAAATGAGTGCATGGAGCATTTTAACTGCAGTGCGGGATAACCCCGATGTCCTACGCAACTCCCAACGTCGTCGAAGACAAGATACCAACATTATAGATGAAGCTGTTCGCTTAGATACCTCCTGGAGGAAATCTAGGGCAAAGTTAGGTGAGCTTCAACGGAAGCGAAATCAGACATCTCAGCAGATTAGCAAAACAAAGGACAAGGCAGAAAGAGAAAAGCTGATTCAGGAAACTAAGTATCTTGCTGAGAAAGTGACTGTAGAGGAAAGAAGAATTTCTATTCTTGAAAAGAAACGTCTTAAAGTCCTAAACAGCATCCCAAACATCGTCCATGATACAGTTCCAGATGGGAAAGATGAAACAGAAGATTTACCTGTAAAGTTTGTTGGCAAGCCACGAGTTTGGCGAGAACACCTGGAGCAGTTTCTTAAGGACAACAGAGATTTCCCTGTAAAATACGATGTTGTGGAAGAACCACTTAAAAGCCACTATGAAATTTCTGATGAAATTGGTCTTGTCGATATAGAACGTGCTGCAAAAGTCTCTGGTAGCCGTTTCTTCTACCTTTTGGGTGACATAGTATGGCTGGATTTAGCACTTGCATTCTATGCGCTTGATTCGATTACAAAACACAGTTTCACACCTGTTGCACCACCACATCTATTGAATTATGCAGCATATAGCGGCGTTGTTGACATGGGAGCCTTTGAAGATGCGCTCTACAAACTTGAGGAACAAGACCTCTACCTCATCGCTACTTCTGAACATCCAATAGCTGCAAGATTCATGAATGAAGTCTTAGAAATCGATGAGCTACCAATAAAACTTGCAGGATTCAGTCCTTGTTACCGAAAAGAAGCAGGAGCTCATGGTAAGGATACAAAAGGAATCTTCAGAGTGCATCAATTCAATAAAGTTGAGCAATTCGTGTTCTGTCTTCCTGATGAATCTTGGAAATGGATTGAGGAGATGATCCAAACAGAAGTAGAGGTTTGGACTGCCCTGGATATACCCTTCAGGATAGTCAGCCTATGCAGTGGCGACTTGGGTAGAGTTTCAGCAAAGACATATGACCTTGAGCTGTGGATGCCGTCTCAGGGCAAATATCGGGAGATGGTGTCTTGCAGCAATTGCACCGACTACCAATCAGCACGACTTAATATTCGCTATGCTCAGAAACGTGGACATCCGACAGAGGGATTTGTCCATACTCTGAACTCCACAGTAATCGCTACCACACGTTCCATCACAGCAATTCTCGAAAACAACCTTCAACCAGATGGACGTATCCTCATACCAAAACCACTCCAAAAATTTCTAGAATCCATCCAAGAAGCACCACACAAATACATAGTGCCAAAGTATTCGCAAAAAGACTCTCAATAAGCTTTAATTCCCAACAGTCTCCCTAACACTGTAGGAGCACAAAAAATAATGAAGTTTTGGGTAGGCTACATCATCGAAGCTGATGGAAAAGAGACCAACACACCCTTCTATCTTGATGCAGACATGCTCCGTCGTCACTTGGGCGTGTTTGGAACAACGGGTTATGGAAAAACTGTTTTATGCAAAACAATACTTGAAGAAGCAGCCCGCAATAAAATTCCAGTCATCGCGTTGGATCCCCAAGGTGACCTCGCTAGTATGGCGCTTCCAGGCAAACCTTCACAACTTGCGGAAAAAGGGATAAGCCTAGATTTACAGCAGGACTTCAAGGATAAAGTAGCAGTTCGCATCTTTACACCAGCCAGCACAAAAGGCGCACCAATTTCTGTAAATCCCCTCATTATGCCAGACAGACGAGCAGACGAAGAAGATGTCATCCGAATAATCGACAACTCCTCTCGCACACTAATTCGCGTCCTCATAAAGACTGCAGGGCTCCCCGCATCATATGAAAGTAAAGCATTTGCTGTTGTCTACGAGGTGCTGAAACGATACTGGGATAAGAAGCAGACTATCAGAGATCTAGGCGAACTGGCAGATTTAGTTTTTACAGACACAAAAGTCCTTGGCATAGAACTTGACAAATTCATGAGCGAACGGGAGCGAGAAAGACTGAGCCATGCTTTACGCAGTTTAACAATTGGCACTTCTCAGCTTCTGTTCAGTAAAGGCGATCCCATAGACTTCTCAAAAATTATTGAACCCGTCAAAGGTAAAACACCACTGAACATCTTCTTTCTAAAGACCCTTAGAAGCGAAGAGGAAAAGATGTTTTTTATTTCCATTCTCCTCAGCCAATTCTATAGTTGGATGTTGCAGCAGGGCTCTTCCCCAAACCCACGACTTATCTTCTTCACTGACGAGATTGCACCCTTTGTGCCAGCAGGAATGCTAAAACCGGGACCAAAGGATACCTATCTGATGATTTTCCGGCAAGCACGAAAATATGGCATCATATGCATGGCAGCCACCCAATCTCCAAAGGATATTGATTACAAAGCATTTGACCAATTTAACACACTAGGCTTGGGTAGAATCCTTTCACCACAATCACAGAAGGCAATCGCCCACCTCCTGGATACAGCTATTGGACAGAGAGACCAAGAACCCATTGTTGAAGAAATCAGTCATCTTACCGTCTGTCGATTCCTCGTAGTAAATCCTGCATTACCTGAAAATGTTGTACGCGTGAAAATCCGCTGGCTTCTTACAGAGCACATCACACTAACTGAAGAGGATATTCACCGTCTAGCGCTAGGAAAACAAATTCTAAGTTTTGAACCTCCAACCAAACCTCCGCAACCAACAAAACCCAAAACCCCATCAAAACCTGTTACTCCTTCAGAGTCAGTCCCAACAAAGGGAAGATTGACACCAGCACAAGAGCGGGCAAAACAAATACCAACACGTCTTCCAGATGTGGAAAGTCTTTCTCATGATGATGTGATTAATTCACTTCTGGCAAGACTTGAAAAAATTGCTCGAACACCCTTTGGTTTGCCCTTTCTACGGGAACTTATTAAAGAAAAGAAAATGGATTATGAAAAGGCTAGAGTCTATTATGTCAATGAAGTTCGAGTTGCTATTAAACAAGGATTAGCAGTAGTTCAGCGTGAAGGAAAACGACGTTACTTGGTATATAATTTTGAACGCCTCTTCCTAGCCTTGACCAAGCAACTACGCATCGATCCCAACGAAGTTAACATCCGACATGTGCGAGAACGATTTGAAACCATTGTTCAGAAAGCTAGAATTACATCGATACTTCGACGCATCGTATTAGGTGAACCCTTTCTCAAGTATTAGAGTAGATTCTCTGCACAAAGGCACGAAATACCTATTGTACAGTTGTAGCGCGCCAATTAGTATTAGCTAGGTTGTGTTCCAAGTATGAATTAAGTGGGTCGCCCAACTGGTTCATACCTAGAGCGCAGAACGACGCCTAGAGTGATTACTAGAACGGTAGCGATCCCACCTATACCGTAGGCAGTGTAATAGTAGCTGGTAGGTTGTCCAAATCCAAATGTTACGTCAAGATTCCAATATAGAGCGATTAGCCCGATTTGAATAGCTGCCATAATTGCTCCAACAACCAAGGAAAATAGGATTAAACGAGCTGAGATTTCCTTAGAATGTTCTTCAGGTTCAGTTCCCTCAAGAACCTCCCTTAGCTTGAAGCGACCGCTTAGTCCAACGAAGCTGAATAGGAAGATAAGTGCCAAAACCATCATTGAACCTGCATTGAATAGGACATTAAGTAACCAGTAGGATAAATCGCCTGTTACAAAGCGACCACTTGTGAGAATGACGAAAAGTGTTAGAAGGTAAGCTAGTATATTTGACCAAAGGCGATCATCAGGATGAACAAATCCTGCCCAAGTTGTCAGACTGTTGACTGCTGCACAGAATACAACTATGGCGACGCATAAAACACAGCCAAGATAGGAATAGAATGCTGTTGTGATATCTCCGATGTGAGCCAAGTATATTGAGATGAATAGTAAGGTAGATCCGATGCCTGTTGCCATTGCACCAACAAGAAAGAGTCTCATATTTTCTATGCTCCATTTCAAAGAACTTAAAGTTCATAGGGATGTGACTTCTTTTCTATGTTGCTAGCCACAAAAAGCTTTCTTAACACTTTTTACGTGTTAAAATTAGTTAGTAAGATATATTTTACTTTGCCAGAAAACAATTAATAAAGCTAAAGAGTAAGATACCCTGTCCGTTGGAGTTGGAATTACTTGGCTCGACAACTAGTGATGCTCAAGATTGTTGATACAGGTGAAACAGAGCAGATAACAGATGGTGCTCCAGCGAAGACACACATGAAATCGGAAGCAGTTCTAATCATTATTGATGATGATGAACGCAAAATTTGGATTTGGAAAGGTGATAAAGCACCAGTCCGCCGGAAATTTATTGCCGCACGTCGAGCAGCAGGCATCCGTGATCAGAGGGGGCTAACGTACAAGATTATTTCTCAGGATCATGGACAAGAAGATTCAGAATTCATTGAAGCAGTAGGTCTTCCATCCACCACAAAGGTAGATGAGGCTGCAACTATTCCTGTTGAATGCCCTGACAGGCAACCCCCGCCTCCAAGAGAAATACCTCCAGAGCCAACAACCCCAAAGGCTCCAAAGGAGCCAACAACTGCACCAGATTATACTCGTGTTGTATTATCTGCAACACGAACACCTCGAAGACAACCAGTTCAAGTTCCGCATCCGCCTTCAGAAATAATTCAAGAAGTTGAACAACTGACCCCTGTGCCAGGATATCGGCGAGAATTTGTATTAGTTGGCTTTGATGCCTTTGCCATAACAGAGGAAATCACCACTGTACTAGGGAAACGAACAGTGAATCGGCGTTTACAACGTCTTGATAGTTTACCTGAGGGTACAATCTTTGCTCAAGGTTATACTCCAAGGGTCGTAATTAGGGATGGACAAGTATTAGCCATTGAATTCTTGAAAGAGCTAGAGGAAAAAGAATACCAACACGAGAAGCCAGCAGTAAAGGAGGAAATAAGGCAGCAACTTACTGACCTTATTCAGACTTCTCCTAAAGGAAAACGAAAGCAAACCAAAACTTAATGGAAAAAATTGCGGGGGATAATATGCAGCAATTCTCTATGAGCGAAGAAGAAGCCGAGCAATTGGCAACATACCTAAGAGAAATCACACTCTATACTGATTTGGAGACCCTTGCAGTTGTTACAAAAGCTGGGCGTCGTGTTGCTTTTAGCTCAATAAAAGGAGTTGACATTGATCCTGACCTTCTTTCTGCGATTTCAGCTGTGCTATTGCAAACAGGGCAAGAGGCTGTTACAAAACTGAACTTTAATCCACTCTATGAACTTATTATCCGAGGAGAAAAGGGCATCATCGTTGTTACCGATGCGGGACCACTAGTACTTATTGGTGCAGGAGTCAAAATCGAGACACTTGGCCACACAGTATCTGTTTTTCGGCACTTTGGCCAAGAAATAGCCACTCTCTTTGCAAAAGGTGACCATTAAAGCCTATTAAGCCATCAGACTTATTCAATGACACTTCTAGATTTTCTTCTGATTTGTAATACCCTTAAGCGTATACCTCGAACTGGCTGGCTAATAAGAGGGGCAACACCTACCACAGCAGAAACTGTGGCTGGACACTCACATACAACAGCTCTTGTAGCCTACTTTCTAGCCCTGCAAGATGAAAAAGTGGATATTCGTCATCTTCTCTTAATGGCACTAATTCATGATCTACCTGAAGCAGAACTCGGCGATATCTCACGAACGCCTTCACCTGAACTCCGTGACTTCTATCATGCCAAAAGATTAGCAGAGAGCCAAGTCATGACATCGCTACTCTCCAATCTTGGACCAGAAATTAGGACTGAACTAGCTAATGTCTGGCAAGATTACATCACTGGAACAAGTCACGAGTCACGCATTGTTGAAGCTGCTGACCGAATTGCAACAATTATTCAAGCACTTCACCTAATCAGGATTGGACATCAAAGGGAGCTATTCAAGCCCTTCTTTGCTGATGCAGAAAAGAGCATTGCATCTCTAGAAATACCTCTTGCAAGTGAAACCATGAAGACCCTACGTAAAGAAGCTGGACTATAATATACAGGATGTTAATTACAAAAGAAGAAAATGTTTAAGATAAGCATCCAATGAGAAACGAATGAGGCATTCTACGATGGGCACGCTAAATGATATTAATTTGACAAATCCTATCAAGAAGGATCTACGCAGAACACACTATTCTACAGAGCTAAAACCGGAGATGGATGGAAAGCGTGTCACCATTATGGGATGGGTACAACGGGTACGTCGGCTCAGTCGACTCAGTTTCCTGATAGTCCGTGACCGTGAAGGATTAATTCAATGTACATTACATCATGACCAAACAGACCAAAAATTACTGGAAGTAGCGGATAAGCTAGATAATGAGTATGCCATTATAGTTGTTGGACGTGTAAAACGAGAGGCACAGGCCAAGCTTGGAGTCGAAATCGTTCCAGAGCGCATAATCATTGTCAACGACTCACCAGCCCAGTTGCCATTGGACACATCAGGCAAGACTGATGCAGATATGGACACACGACTTGACAATCGTGTAATGGATTTGCGTCGACATAGAAATCAACATTTATTCAAGATTCAACACTTTACCGTGTCACGAATGCGCGAATACTTAGAAGCCAGAGGATTCCGTGAAATTCACACGCCGAAGATTGTAGCAACAGCAACGGAAGGTGGAGCAGATCTATTCCAAGTAAAATACTTTGAAAGGAAAGCCTTTCTTGCACAGAGCCCGCAATTCTATAAACAATTATGTCTAGTGGGTGGTTTTGACCGAGTTTATGAAGTTGCACCTGTTTACCGTGCAGAGAAACATAATACGCCAAGGCACTTGAATGAGTATACCAGCTTTGACTTCGAAATGGCCTGGATTAGTGACGAAGAAGATGTTATGCAACTGGAAGAACAAATGTTAAAATCCACTTTTTTGGAAGTCCAGAAAAAATGTGCATATGAATTAGAACAACTTCGCGTTGAAATTCAGGTGCCAAAAGTTCCAATCCGTCGCATAGAATTCAATCAAGCAATGGAAATTCTAGCTGAAGAGGGTCTGAAGCTACCGCCAAATACAGATATACCAAGCGAAGGAGAAGAAAAAATACATCAAGTTGTTAAGAAGGAGACTGGAGAAGACTTCTTCTTTCTAACACGCTACCCAGCATCAATACGTCCATTCTACACAATGCCGCTGGAAACGGACCCAACCTTGACTCGAGGATTTGACCTGATTTATCGAGGTATTGAGGTAACCACAGGAAGCCAGAGAATTCACCGCTATGATATGCTAATGAAGGCATTGAAGGCAGCAGGACTCCGTCCAAAAATTTTCGAATTCTATGTTGAACCTTTCAAATATGGAGCACCACCTCATGGTGGTCTTGCTATTGGTGTGGAACGTCTTACAATGCAGATGCTCGGATTTGATAATATCCGTGAGGCTTGCCTTTTTCCGCGAGACCGTACACGACTTGTCCCCTAGCATCTAAGTTTAATAATCATTACATAGTTTCATTTAGTAGTAAAGTGTCTATCAAACACTTTTAGATAGAATAGTTTGATTAATTTGGAAATAGGAGCTGTTGCATCTATGGCAAAGCCGAGTGACCAGCTTGCAGCATACTTTCAGAAAAAAGCAGCAAATCTCGAGGAACTAGCTGATCATCACGCATCTATTGGTGAAATTTCTCAAGCAAAGGAACTTTACACACAAGCACGAGCAATGTATTCACGTATGGGTGGTTCCGAACAAATCGAGCGTATTGATGAGAAATTAAAGGCCCTTTAGCTATAGTATATTGTAAGCTAGGTAGCCATGTCTGACGAAGTAAATCCATTGAGTTTCTTTTTCAAAAGATTGTGACAAAACGGGTTGTCGATTCATTACGTAGCCTAACTGCAACTTGGTCATCAGAATTTTCGAGAAGGCGTAGCTCATCCTCTCTAAACTCACTTCTCAAAGATGAGGTGACTGTGCCTTTTCTTGCGGACAGGATGATGTTGGGGTTTGTTTGAATTTGAGGTGTTGTACCTTTGGAATCAAGAAGAACTAGGATACCACCTTGCTCAGAATAGCGTACAGAAAGCCATTGGAAAAGCTGCGAGTTGATGGGAGGTGGATCCATGAGGAATAGGGGTGGAGAGCTAGTTCTAGTTTGTGAAAGGAGTTTCAATAGAAGCAGGTTGACACTAATCTGGTTGTACTGACCTTCGGGAACAGTAATGATTGTTGGAAAGTGTTGAAGACGCAATAGATTGACGCTGTCGTAGTTTGTTTGAAAGTAATTCTTGGGGATAGCTGTGAGAAGATGGCAAATTTCTTGGTAAGAACTATTGTGATGGCGATAGTTGGGTAGTAGATTTTTCAGATTGTTTAGCGAGGGCTTATCGGTTGTGAAAAGCATTTGCCAGATTATAACTTGGAAGAGATTCTTTGCTGCAGGTGAAAGTGGATAGAACGTTGTTAGAAGGTCAACTAAAATAGTGACTTGGCGTGAGGGATGTACTTCTCCAAGATCAAAAAGATTGAAGGTTATTTGATCTGATGCTAAATTCAAATGCCAAAAATTGGACTCACAAATATGATCTTCGAATCCATCCGATTCACGGTTTGTAAAGACAACTACTGGTATCCTATAATCATCGCAAAGTTGCAAAAGTAGACTATAGTATATGTCAGATGCTCTTTCACCGATGACAAAGAGATTGTTAAGATCTTGAAGTGTCAGGGAATATTGATGTGTGTTTTGCCCTTGAATTATGTAGCCTAGTTTCAAATTGGCTCCTGTATGAGAGGACAAACTATCGGAGTGGGAGGTTTCATCGTTCACATTGATTCACAATCCCAGTCCCGCTTGTCCCCTTTTTTTGACTTTTCCTGATAATCTGTTTGAAAGGACAGACATGCAGCAGAGGGGTCATCGAAAGTATTCTGAGTTCAGAAAACTCACGCCACGTGATATTTAAACAAGAACAATGCAAAATACTCCTATCAAAGAGGCGCAACTAATGTCTCTAAAAGCATTCGTAACAATCATCCGACCAGCTAATGCACTATTTGGCAGTCTCACTGTAATAATCGGGATATTGACAACATACAGGATAATCTCAAGTTCAATTGGATCACCATGGAACTTCACGGAATTGATATTCGTACTATTAACAGCAACACTCACATATTTCTGCGTAGCATCCGCAGGGAACGTGGTCAATGATATCTATGATTTAGAAGTGGACAGAGTGAATAGACCTAATCGTCCACTTCCCAGTGGAGCAATGACAGTACGACAAGCAAAGGCTTGGACTGTAACTCTCTTAGTGCTTGGTCTCATCATCGCTATACTACCAATTCCACTATCAGCCATTGGCATATGGACTTTAGCTATTGTAGTACTCT
>JABXGU010000524.1 GCA_016550415.1 archaeon
ATGATTAATTGGCTAACTTGGTCAGCATCAAGTAATGGAGTCATGAATAATGGTATCAAGATAATGCCATCAACTTCATCACAATCCAATAAAGTATTGAGTGCAAAAGCAAACTGCTCTGCTGTCGCAGAACCTGTCAAGTCAACAGGATTCTTGACCGAATAATAATATGGTAATTTTTCTAAGAGCCGTTTCTGCAATTTTTCTGAGAGCTCAGGAGCTTTCAGGCCATAGTCATCCAGTGCATCCAATGTCATTATCCCAAACCCACCACCGCTAGTAATAATAGCAATACGATCCCCTTTGGCGGGTGGCTGATTAGCTAGGGCTAGAGCAACATCAAAGAATTCACCAATTGTTTTTACACGAATAGCACCTGCTGCTTCAAATGCCGCATCATAAATACGATCAGTACCAGCTAATGAGCCAGTATGGCTAGATACGGCACGTGTTCCTGCTTCACTTCTCCCAGCTTTGATAACCACAAAGGGTTTCACCTTTGACGCACGACGACAAATATCGATAAATTTGCGACCTCGACTGACTGACTCCAAATATAATCCAGTAACGGTGGTTTCTGTATCATCTTCAAGATAGTCAATGAGATCGCCTTCATCAATATCAGAAGCGTTGCCAAAACTGGCGAATCTACTAATTCCAATTCCTTCATTGTAAGCAAAACTAAGTACAGCCCCGCCAACAGAACCTGACTGGGTTAGAAAGGCGATTCGACCAGCTTTAGGACGAGGAGTTGTCCTAGAAGGGAGAAACAGCGTATCAATATTTGATTTGGGGCTAAAAGTTCCCAGACAGTTCGGTCCAAGTATTCGAATATTATTTTTCTTAGCAATACTTGAAACCTGTTCCTCCAGTTTCTCTCCATCTGGTCCTGTCTCTCGGAAACCACCAGATACGATGATGATATTCTTTACTTCTTTTTCCACACAATCCTTCATCACAGTTGGCACAATTTTAGCTGGAACAGCTATGATAGCAAGGTCAATAGGTCCTCCACAATCCACCAGGGAAGCATAGGTTTTGATGCCAAGAATGTGGATTCCTTTCTTGGCAGCTTCGGGATTAATAAGGTAGAGCCGCCCCGAATATTTTGCCTGAACCATTTGTTCAATTATGACATGACCGATATGACCCGGATGTCTTGAAGCACCAATAATTGCAACATTTTGAGGATTGAAGAAACGATCAATTTGAGTCTCGATGGATTCCATGATTTAGTCAACTCCAAGAATATACTTCTTGTTTTTATTATTCTGGCTTTAACGAATTACCTAGTTTACATCAACACGCTTTGCTGATAGATAAATGAATATTCTTTCTCAAATATTGAAACTTAACGAAATATTCAGATACAAAGTAAGTCTCTGATGAGAGCATTGAATAATTAGAAAGACTTTTTTTAGCAGGTTTTTCCTCATCCTCTCTTGGAGTACCTTGATATGACACCAGAGAAATCTGACAAAACGCTTCAATTGAATCGGGTTCTTGTGCGATATGGCGAGATTGGCCTAAAGAGCCCTGGGGTTCGCAGACATCTAGAAAGGATGCTAATTAGTCACATCAAAATAATGCTGGAAAGACAAAAAATTCCCTTGACTCAAATATCACAAGAGCGAGGACGCATATTCATCACAACAATGGAGGCATACTCCGCAGCAAAGGCCATTGCAGGTGTCTTTGGTGTTGTATCCACGAGCCCGGTCTGGACGCTCCCATCCACACTTAAGGGAATCAATGAAGCAATACGGCAGCTTGTTCCCCCATTACTAAAACCAAATACTACATTTGCAGTGCGTGCACGACGAATCAAAACCCATCCCTTTACTAGCCAAGAACTTGCCACGCAGCTTGGTTCCACAATATTAGAAGCAGGCAAAGCAGCAAACCTCGATATATCAGTGGATCTCGAGAATCCAGATCTTGAAATCCATGTGGAGGTCCGACAAAAACAGTCGTACCTTTTCACAGAGGTTTTCCAGGGTCCAGGGGGGCTCCCACATGGTTCACAAGGAACAATTGTGGGTTTACACTCAGGAGGCATCGATAGCCCAGTTGCACAATGGCTTTTGATGAAGCGGGGCTGCCGAGTCATTCCCATCAATTTGGATACAAGTACCGTGGAGAATCCTTTCCCGCGTAAGCGAGCAATCGAAACAGCTCGCTGTCTTACTTCTTGGATACCTGAGCCTGAACCATACCTAATTGTCGTTCCCTATAGAGCAACATTGGAACGATTAATGAACACGCCTTTCCCCAAACTAACCTGCCTTCTGTGCAAGAGAATGATGTACCGCATCGTCACCAAACTTGCTCAACAAGAGAAAGCTGTAGCTATCGTTACGGGGGAAAACTTGGGGCAGGTGGCATCCCAGACACTGTCCAATCTGGTTGTTCTTGACAAAGCTACAACATTACCTGTTTTCCGCCCACTCATTGGAATGGACAAGACAGAAACAATGCAACTAGCTCAGCGCATTGGAACATATAATTCCTCAATAAGTGAAACAATAGAATGCTTTGCAGTTCCCAAGCAGCCCTCAATCGATGCAAAACAATCCGATGTAGAAAAAGCTGAAGCAACAATAGACATCGAGAAACTCATAGCTGAATGCCTAGTAAAAGTGGAAAGGATTAAAATTACTTCATCATAACCAACCAAAGAATAATCACAAAAAATGGTTGATTAGAAATTAGTATAATTTATTTATTGGAAGATAAAAAAATAATTCATCTAGAATCTAATATAATAGTCCATAAAAACTCGATATGAAATCTTGGAACACTTCGCAGAATAGCAGTTGAAACATGAACATCATCAAAGATAAACTGATGGAAAATCCTGAGTGGAGCCACATAACATGCCTGAAGATCCTATGGGACGCATCCTTAATCGATACGAAATTGACTCACGGATTGTTGAATGCATTACAGCTAACCCAACTGCAAACATCGATATAATCTCAAAAGAGACAGGATTAAGCTACACAGCAGTAAGAAACAGCCTTCACCGATTAATATCAATGAACGTACTCGAACAAATCGAAAGAACAACAGAATCAAGAGGACGTGGACGTCCTGCGATGCTATTCCGCTTAACCAAAGGACTTCAAATCCTTATTCCGCCTCGCCAATTTCAGAATTTAGCAGTTGCATTAATAGACCAACTTATCCACGAAGAAGGACCCAACCGCGTGGAACAGCTTCTAACTAAGTCAGCAAACCGAGAAGCAACAAAGCTCATCAATCTATGGAAAGTTGAAAATGCTCTCCCAAGAACAACCGATGCCATGGTAGAGCGTATATGTGATTTCTTCAATCGCCAAGGAAGCAATGTAAGATGCGATTTTGAAGAAGGAAAACACTACATTAAAGTGTACAACTGCATCTACTCTGATATTGCCATCTCCTATCCCCAAACCATCTGCTGCTACCACTTCAACCTAATTATATCTCTTATAAAATTCCTAAACACCAAAAACACTGTCACCCACGAAACGTCAATAGCTAAGGGCGACCCCCACTGCATATACGTCATTGAACAGCACTAGTCTCAACAAGTGAAAAATTGTTGGCGCTAAGTTACTCTTTTAAACTATAAGAACGAGAAGAGAGATACTTAACATAAACCATAATATAATATGACTAGGTGAACAAAAAAATGGTCAGCACTCCAAGAGAAGGCTTAGAAGCCATGGCAGAAACCTTCGACCCCCAAGCAGCAGCTGGCTGGACCTGCAAGATCACAATGGACATAACTGGCGATGCAAAATACAACATCATAATTAAGGATCAAAAATGCTCACTCAGTGACGGGCCAGCAGACTCAGCAGACCTCATCATCACAATCAGTAAAGACGACTGGATGGCAATCTCCAACGGACAACTCAACGCAGTGGCAGCATTCATGTCAGGCAAACTCAAGAGTCAAGGCGACATGAGCCACTTGATGAAGTTGCAATCGGTGTTCAAACTCGGCTAGACGGGATTGTTCTCTTCGAAGGGTTTTGCAATTCATAAGTGGATTATCTTAGTGGAGGGGTGGCTATAGACTGCCTCCCCTTCTGGCTATTTTATTCATATGGATTATTTATCAAAATATTGTGCGCTTCGTAATTTATTAGTATTTAAAAATTCAAAGAGAGGATTGTAAAATATCCCTCCTCATTAAAGAATTTTTTTGCCACGAATAGTATGTTTTTAAGAACTGAGTTAGTTTTTGTGTCGGTGATACTTTTGAGTAGCAAGGTAAAATTTGGCATAAATATTGCTAACCATGGAATTACCAGTAATCCACAGGATTACATCAGGTTAGCTAAGAGTGGGGAAGAATGTGGATGGGATGGTTTCTTTTTATGGGATCACGTTTTTGTACCGTGGGCACCAGATCTGGACGTCTTAGATTCATGGATTATATTGTCTGCAATAGCTACTCAAACGAATAAAATCACTCTTGGTACAACAGTAACGCCATTGGCAAGAAGAAGGCCAATGAAAATAGCAAGAGAAGCTATTACA
>JABXGU010000525.1 GCA_016550415.1 archaeon
CAACCCCTAGATCCCTCAATTAAGGCATATGGCATCCTAAGACCAGACATTGCACTAAAGTGGTACTTATGAACAAAATCTTTAACAAAATGGTATCCTGGATAAGGTAAATCATCAAGATCCTCGATTAGAGGTCTTAAGGGATTATGCAAAATCTCTCTGTTATGTCTAAAGGATATTCCTTTAATTTTTGAAAATGGTGATTCATCATCTAAATTTTTGACAAGTTCTGCAAAGGTTATTTCACCCTCTCCTCGTACGATAGCATCGATTTCAGGGTATGCTTCCAAACTTTCTTGGGCTGTTGCCGTAAAATGTTGCCCCCCAGCAACAGTTAGAACATTTGGATTAACTCTTTTTGCAGTCTCTAATGTTCTTAGAACTGTGTATGTGTTGCATGTTGCCAGTGCACTGCAAGCTACAACATCTGGATTGAAAGATTCAATTTGCTGTTCCATGTTCTTCCAATCGATTTGCTGAGCATTACAATCCAACACTTTAATCTCTACGTTTTTAACTTCTCTTTCAAGGTAAGCTGCAAGTTGGATGATTCCGTATGGAGGTGGAAGATACTCGCCCATAACAAACCATACATCCTTAGGCGGTTCAATGAACAAAACTTTCATCGTTAATTTCTCAGTAATTAAGTTAATCCAGTATTTTTCCTCTTTATTATATAATTTGTGGAATGTTTGGGATTAAGATTAATCATGATCATTAGACACAAATGGCGAGTATTTTCATTCCATACTAATCCTGATTTATTTTCTTGGTTACATAGGTATGTATCTAAGTAGTCTTTTAGTTTTTGTACAAATGAGCAAAAATCTAATCTTCACGATATACACGCCGGTATTAATGTATTCAAGTATAGATTTGCACACCACCCACAGTGGAGATATCACCCGCAAACCCCCCTTTTTTCTCTACTAACCTAATTTTGGCAGAGGTTATTTGAGGGGTCGCTGGGATTTGCTCCCAGCCCTCAGTGGCGACATCTCCCGCGGTTCATTTTTTTCTTTCTGTGCGCGCTGAGCAATGTCGGTCAACAAACAGATCTGGATGACTTTTCAGCGTATTTATTACTCCCATTTGAAGTATCTTGTGGCTAAAAGGCCGAATATAATCGCATAGGCAGCCATCACCAAAAGGTTTTGAACCGATGGAAAGGTTCCTTGAAAAGCATCTGTTATAGATGTCACAGCCGCTCCAACAGGTGTGAACTCACTTATTGTAGTCAGGTAACCTGGCAAGTATACCGTGGGGATATATACCCCAGCGAAGAATAGAAGTGGATAAAGTAGTAGTTGTGTCATGGCTATTGCCATCTTCTCCGTAGATGCAACAGCGGCCAAGGCCAATCCCAATCCGAATAATGCCCCGATTAGAAGAATCATGGAGAGAACGAAACCGATGGGTAGTTGTGGCAAGGACCCGCCGAAGAAAGTCGCGGCTCCAAATAGTATAATGACAGTTGCGACGACAGCCTGAAGGAGGTTGACTATAACGTGAGCAGCCAAAAGTTGAGCCGGTGAGACTGGGGTGGTCGAGATGCGACGCAACCACCCTAATTCCCGATCACGTGCAAGCGTGATTGGCAAGCTCAGTAGGGCGATCATGATCACGACCGTGGTAATTAGAGTGGGAATGTATGTCTCGAAGAGGGTCAATGAAGTGCCAGGCACGTGCTCCCGAAATATCGGTATGCTTCCAAAGAATAGCAGCAACAATATGGGAGCCCCCACTCCAAATGCAATACCGACAGGTTCGCGCAGGGCAAGTTTACCTTCAATCTTTACTAGCTCCCAGAATGTATTATATCTCGGTTTTGATCTGCAAACAACGCTCAAGACTCTGACCCTCTCTCTGATGCTTTCCGGGCATCAGTGCTAATTATTCGAATAAAGGCATCCTCGAGACTTCCACTTCGTAATAGGACGTCCTTGGCTTCAACGCCTGATTTTGCAAGGGCG
>JABXGU010000526.1 GCA_016550415.1 archaeon
TCATAACATTACCTGCTCAACAACACGTGCAATTTCCACTTTTCCTAATTGCCACAAAGTCAGGAGATATTGAAGGAACCATTGAATGCCAATATCTCGGACCTGATGGAGGACTCAGTAAAGTTACCAGTTCATTTGAGGTCAATGTGAAACCTCGACCTCGCAAGCCCAAAGATTAAAGAACTGGCTTAGCCGCTGTTTTCGACGAAAAAGGGGATTTTACCATGCGTGCTCTACTTCTTGCAGGCAGTCAAAGCAAAAGAATGTGGCCATTAGTCGACACATCACCCAAACCCTTACTCTGCATAGGTGGCAAACCAATCATCCAGTGGATGATTGAAGATATGCGAGATGCCGGAATTAGAGAAATAATTGTCTCCATCGGCTATCGAGGCGAACAAATTAGTGATTTTCTAGGGAGAGGTCATAGTCTTGGAGTAAAAATAGACTATGCAGTCCAGAAGGAACCACGCGGTGTAGCTGGATCAATTCTTGTTGCTAAGGACGAATTCCAAGGTGATGATGCCTTCATTGTCGCAAATGCTGATATTCTTGCAGGTCCCAATATGTTCCGCCGTATTCAACGCCATTTCAAAGATCTCTCTGCTGAAGCAGTAATCAGCCTCACCCTTACAAATACACCACAGTTCTATGGCATCGCGGTTATTGATGATAAGGCTCGGGTTCGGCAATTAGTTGAAAAACCCAAACCTGATGAAATCCAAAGCCGGTATGCTGCCGCAGGCGTATATGTTCTTCAGCCCAGCATTTTCAAATTGCTTGAAAAAACCAAGGATTTACCAAAAGCATTTCAACAACTCATCGCAGGTAACAAGGCAGTATATGGCTCTGTTTGGGAAAAGGACTGGGTGGAAATTTCCTACCCATGGGATTTAATCAAAGCAAACAGATTTGTGCTTGATAACGTGTTGAAAGGAAAAGGCTCAACAATTGCTGAAACCGCCAACATACAACAGCCCAGCCGTATTGAAGGTTCAGTCTATATTTCTGATGGAGTAACTGTTCGTCCCCATACAACCATTCGAGGTCCAACCTACATCGGACCTAACACCTATATCGGCAACAATGTGCTAATCCGGGAATACACCGCTCTCGGTGCCAACGTTCTTGTCGGCTTTGGAGTAGAAATCAAGGAAAGCATAATTTATACTGGAACCAAAGTTGGACGCCTTTGTTTTATTGGTGATAGTGTTGTCGGTCGAAATGTCGATATCGGTGCCAGTGCCCAACTAGTTAACTACCCTGTTGCTGGAAAAACTATTACATCTTCCATTTTGGGTCAAACGGAAGTTGTGCCACGGGAAAAATATGGTGCAATTATCGGCGATGATGCTATCCTAAGCCCCAACACTTCGGTCTATCCAGGTGTAAAAATCGGAACAGGTTCTATAATCCTTCCAGGGACAATCCTTGCTGAAGATGTTCCCTCTAATTCTGAAGCCCGAACTCTGCTAAAGGTTGCTCTTCGGGAATTGCATCCAAAAGAAGAGGATAACACTTAAAGGCTTATCTGGTGACCCTCCATCTCGGTGACCAAGTGTGGCGGTTGTTCTTGCATATGTACTTATTCTCGCCAGATCGGGTCGTGAATTTGATATAATTGAAAATCTCAAAGAATTTGAGCAGGTCAAAGAGGCTCGAGCCACACTTGGGTCATGGGATATTATTGCTGCCGTTGAGTCCGATTCAATGGAGAGTCTTTATGTTTTAGTTGACAGGATACGTGCATTACCCCATGTTGAGCGAACATCACCCCTTATTACTCGTTAATATGTGAAGACTTGAGCTCCTGCTAAATTGATAGGACTACTGAAACCAAAATCACCTTGTCAAAAAGGAATACAATGAACAATTATGGTGCTACATCTTGGCTGAATCGTTCGATACTAAACCAGACGTAGACAATGATTTATCCAAACGCGCTAGCGATGCCAAATTCTACCTAACCATAGGGAGTTGCAGTTTCCTTTTAATTGGCCTTATTCTGATACTTCCAACATTCCTTTTTTACCTCTCACCAAATCTTAATAACGCACTAATCATTGGCTCAATCTGCTATCTCCTAGTAGGGAGTATTCTCTTCATTTGGGGACTTGGTAAAGTCTTCCGAGGAAAGAATCTAACCTTCCATCATGTACGTATCGCACAGATTGAACGGAAAGATGTTCGAAAAACAGCCAAATTCTTGGTCTTTGTGTCCTTCTTCGTAGTACTACTCATTCTACCTGTTCTCATTGGACAATCTATAACTGACATTATGCAAGGCATAATCGGATTCTTTAGCACAGCAGCAGGTCCACTGGGGCTATACATCGGCGTCTTCGCCATCAGTACTTTTGGAAACTTCACCGTCATATTCCCTGTACCCTATCTCTATGTTCTTCTACTAATTGCCATAAGACCCGAATTCACAATTCTGGATGGTCTTACCCTAGGAATAATGGCTGGGTTCGGTGCCGCCATTGGTGAAACATCTGCATGGCTTCTTGGTCGAAGCCAAACAGAAGCTCTAGAAGACACAAAAACAGGCCAACAAATCATGAAGGTGAGGAGTCAAGTTGAACGTGGCTACGGGGGATTCCTCATCTTCTTATATGCAGCTACCCCTCTCCCAGATGATGTACTTCTTATCGCATTAGGCGCCACAAAATATCCCCTATGGAAAGCCATCATCGCATGTTTCCTTGGCAAGGTAGCACTTTGCCTTCTAGTAACAATCGGTTCCATGCACCCCATCATTAAACCAATTCTCTTTGAAATGTTTAGCGGCGTCTCCGATCCAATAAGTGAAACCATATATCTAGTATTTGGTATTGCCGTCATACTTCTTCTATTCTTTGTACCATGGCGACAAATCCTACGTGGTCTAATAGGTCGAAAGGAATCGAAGTGAAATCAGCTTAACTTGAGAAGATAAAGGGTTTCAAGGAAACCAAATAAACGTCCTCGAGCAAGGACTTCTATTTGAAAACTCTCCTTTCTAATCTGCCTAATGATTTGGGCAAGCGGAGCCGCAGAGCTAAAGAGAATCTGTATCTTTCCTTCCGAAGTCAAATGTTTTCTAGCCTCTACAAAGAACCTGTTAACTAGCTCACAGTTAGGTCCAGCACACCAAGCCTTCGCTGTTATTGTCCTCGCTCTTATGGCTAGATAAGGTGGATTGAAAAGAATCAAGTCAAACCGGCGGTTACGTACAGGAGAAAAAAGATCACCTTGTAAAACCTCAACACGGTCTGCTACATCATTTAATCGCATTGTGGTTTGTGCGCATTGAACTGCATAGGGGCTAATATCTGTGGAAATCACTGTTTCTGCCTTTTTGGCTGCAGCTGCAGCAATAACTCCTGTTCCTGTGCCTAATTCTAAGACTCTAGCTTTCGGAGGGATAA
>JABXGU010000527.1 GCA_016550415.1 archaeon
TGGGAATGGGTAGAAGAAGCGGGACAGCAAGAACAAACAAGGCAAATTCGATTGTATGCAGGACCACAAGTGCGGAAGGAGATTCAAACCTATCCCATCGCCACACGATCACGACGCTTCTTTAATCTCGAAGAGGCAAAAGAACATACAGCTAATGTCCTCTTCTCGAAAGTTCCTGAAGAGGCTGCGCGTCAAAATGCTGTCGCTGAAACACGCAACATGATTTTCGACCGTATTAGACGCGAAACAGCAGAGGTTGCTCAAGTCCGAGAAGAATTCAATGTAACTGACCACGCTTACATACATGTGCCAATATACCATGTTATCTACACTGTTGGTGGCGGGAAGGTGTATGAAGCAGCGCTCGATGCATCTAACGGTCGCGTCTTATTTACTCAGATACCGAGAACAACTGGATTCAAACTGAAGTCAATCATCACAGCCATCATATGGTTTGGGATTGCAGGTGCTGGTGCAATCGTTACTCTGTTGACACAGTATTTCTATGCAGGGGTTGGTCTTGCTATTATCGCAGGCGTTGTTGGTCTCTTGACCCTCATCTTAACATTCCGTGGAGTTACCGCTGAAAAAGCACGATAGCATCATTCAATAACTTCCAGACTGTCTAAGAATCTCATGTCAAACAAAAACAGTGGGTAGTAGGTCCACAGGATAGACACGTATCCAATTCCACAGTACTCACAGCCAATTTTTCAACCTAAACTTGCAAAAAAATCATTAAGAACATCACATGAAGCGTCACTGGCGAGAATTTTTAAACTTGAAATCCAAAGCCATAGTAACCATCAATGAGGTGAACATGTTGGGTAAGGATAAACCTCCAATCTTGGAAAAAGTGGATGATGAACGCACTCTCACTCAGAAGCTTATGAAATTAATACCGGGATGGCGGGGATATACCATCAAGGAGGAACGCCGCAA
Source organism: archaeon (assembly GCA_016550415.1). The sequence continues at coordinate 943 of JABXGU010000527.1, forward strand.
TGCGGACCGCATCCTCCGTGACCAGATTTGTTCCCGACTTCGACGCGCCCAAGATGTTATCGAAGACATTCGACGCGCTGTAGTCGAAGTTGAATTAGAAGGCGCTTACACGACAATCGAGTCCCTCGGCAGTCGAACAGAACGCCTCATCAGTCAAATAGAGCACGCGGACTATGGATACCGCCCATTCTTTGATGCAATCAAAATCAAGGAAGACGACCTTATCAACATGCTAAAATTTGACACCTGGTTTGTCGAGACTGTACAAGAGTACGACAAGATAGCCAACGATGTTCTAAACAGCGTCGAGAATGATCCAGAAACTGCCATGAAGCAGATAAAAGAACTACGCCGAATGATCACCGACATGATCTCCAAATGGAAGAACAGAACTGACGTGATCCTCGGAGTCGAAGTCGTTTAAAGGCGAGAGGCAGAAATTTTCCCTTACATTTTCGTCGAGGAGGACTCCTCGGCTTTTTTCTTATCCGCATAGTGGATACTGGAATCAATAAAACAGAGCTTTTACTTGAAAAATCGTTCAAGGCACGATATGGCTTGAAATTCGAAAAGTTGAAAAGGATATTTTCCAATCCCTCCACAAGAATCACATTAACTCTCTCTGAAGTATAGGAGGGTACCAACATTCCAGAAATAATTGAATGGAAAAACATGCGAAAAACTGACCTCATCTATCGCTGGCCTAACGATATTATCAAGTGGGGCAGCCAATGCCTAGTCCGCGAAAACCAATCAGCAGTCTTCTACCGCGACGGTAAAGCCCTCGATGTTATGGGAGTTGGACGCCACACCCTGACAACAGCCAACGTCCCTATCCTCACAGGTATCCTACGACGAATCGCAGGCTTCGATAAATCTCCCTTCAATGCAGAAACCATCTTTCTCAACATGACCAAGTTTCAAGGCAAATTCGGTGGCAAGGGACAGACACGAGACTTAGCACCCCTAATGTTCCACGGCGAATTCTGGTACGAAATCAACGACCCACAAGTCTTCGTAAACGAAATCGTCGCAGGCGAAAACTACACAACAACTGATGTGGACAACTTCATCCGCTCCAAATTCGTCGAACTTGTCATGGATGAACTCGCAAGCTTCAAACTTGTCGACGCCATGACCAGACTCGACGAAACCAGCATGAAAACCAAGACCCGACTTGCAGACAAATTCGAAGAATACGGACTAAAACTCCTCGACATGGCATTTGGCGGCATGGACACCTCACCCGAATACCGCGAACGCCTCTTCTTCGCAGCCCAAGGCGTCACTGGCAGCGGACTACTCACCGCTGAAACAATGCGCCGAAGCGCAGAAGCCCTCGGACAAGGTGGTGGTGGAGCAGCAGGAGCAGGCGCCAGCATCGTCCTATTCCCACAACTAATCGACATGATGCGACAATCCCAATCACCACAAGACGCCGGAGTACAAGCAGTACTTTGCCCCTTCTGCGGAGAACCAGTACCACTAAGCAAAGGAAAACCACCAAAATTCTGCAACTCCTGCGGAAAATCACTACTAAAGGAAGCAGAACAAGCAGCAAAAGCTAGCAAGTTTTGTCCGGAATGCGGGTCGGCAATTTCAGGTGGAAAATTCTGCCCCAATTGTGGTCATTCATTGAAGTAGTTTGCGGGTGGCTTTTTGCCCTCGCATTCTCTTTTTCTTTTTTTAGTTTGTCTGTATAACATATGTTAGGCGTATTCAGGTTTTTGTTGGTTTTTTCACCTAGTGGGTTTGGAATTTTGTTATGCCAACACATAAGCACTGGATGAAATTATTGCCTTTATACACTTCTTGCAGAACTGCTGGGTATTAGATAGAAATATGAGATATGTTTTAGAACGTTGAAGAATTTATTCGTGTAAGGGATAAAATTTGAGAAGATACGGAATTCAACTTTTATTGATTTCACTGCTTATCCTTCCGCTCTTTTCAATAAGCCCACTAATTATCACAGACTCTATTATAACTAGCTCAACTGCGGTTCGACTTTCCAGTTCTTCAACAGTATTATCGATGAACCTAGACGCAAGAGCGGCAACACCAGGCCTAGATTTGAATCTAGCTAACTGGACCTCTAACAGGTTTGAAAATCCAGACCTTGAAACTTGGTATGATTCCTATTCACCCTCCATATGGTATCCTTGGAGTACACAAGAATCGTTTACTTGGTATGCATCATCTCCATGGCCAGTTAATGAGGGCAGCAGATCAGCAGGCATGCAATGCCGTTCGCGGCAATCATTCTATTCAGATGCTCGTTGGAGCCAATCAAGCATTAATGCTGATATGGACAACTTGTCACTAACCTTCGACTGGTACCTTGAAGAGAACGAGGATCCGACTAACAACTACTTCTACTTCGATATTGGAGTATATCAGATTGGCTGGGGATGGCGCTACATGTATTATACTCTGAATGGTTCTTTTACAGGAACCAATTCTACCTACTATGGTTACTACAAGGCTTCTGGTCCAACCCAGCAATGGAACACCTTTAGCCGAAATATTACCAACGACTTCATATCAAACCCGAGCTTCCCCAGCACCTTACCTGCCAATCTCGAATTTCGAGATATTTACATTTACATCGTAACACAGACTGAAACAGACCAATACATGCGCTCCTTTTTAGATGACTTTAATCTTGTAAACGAGACAAACAGTTATGTCTGGATTGGAGGAGCAACACGGAATGGAAACTTCGAAGGTTCAAGTAATTGGGGCAAATCAACCGGTGCTGATTATAGCGTTGTTAGTCGTAGCAATTTAGTGCATTCAGGTCTTTGGAGTGCAAATCTCACAGCACTGTCCATAGGAAACCAGAGTCATTGCGAACTACACCACTGGCCCGATTCACGTATAACCGCTCTTAATCAAGGCATTCTGAGTTTCTGGTGGTACCTCAGTTACGAGAGAGCAACATCTAATTCCTTTTCTTACGCCTATTTGTCATTCTATAATAACACCCACTATTATGATATTATGTACTTGCTAGGTAATGGTGGTTCTATTGTTCCATTTGGAAATAGTTCAAACTTTCTGGTAATCTGTGTCGATGGATATAACACCACGAATACTTGGATGTACTGTGAACGCAATATTTGGACAGACGCAGCAGCATATTTTGGTGCAAATGAATTCTTCCCTAACTATGTGTACTTCTCCTCATACGCCTATGGACAAAATTCTCGAACTGTCACACTGATAGATGATACCAAATTGAAAGCAGGGGCTGTTAATGACGGAGGATACGAGGATCAAGGAGCAGTAGGGTCAAGAGTGCGAGGTTGGGGTTATCCCTACGATGAAAACAATGAACTTCGTGTAACAGATACTGTCTATGCAGGAAATAAAGCAGCCAACTTTACCCTCACAAATGGTGCTGCAAAGATAATTGTGCAATATTTGAATGGACGCCCATTGAATAGCAGTCGCGAAACATATCTGGATGCCATGTGGCGTCTTGAGGACTACACACCAACAAGTGGAAATAATGCCTATCTTAGAGTAGCCCTTGGCAACGGAAGAAACCTATACTACTATATAGCATCATACTCTGGTTTGTTATCCAGCAACACTAGTTCATACGGCTACTTCAATGTTACAGGAGCAAGTACGATGGGTACTTGGATGCAGATGCACAGAGACCTTGCTCATGACTACGAGGCAGTATTTGGATCGCTTCCTGACACCTATATCGACACCATTTACCTTAATGGATTCACAAGTGGTGGTAAACGGTTAGAGCTTCTATTTGATGACCTTTACCTCTACGATGACCCAGCACCACGTACAAGTAACACACAACGCAACCCATTATCACCAAACCACAATGAAGCTGCTCAAATTTCAACGGATGCAGTGGACCAAGATTTAGATACAGTAATGCTATTCTATCGACTTGACAGCGGCTCTTGGCAGAACACCACCATGGCATATCAGTCTGGAGACACATATGCAGCAGCAATCCCAGGACAACCTCATGGAACCTTCGTGGAGTACTATGTTACAGCGAATGACACATGGGGCATGACAACCACAGCTCTAGATGGAGGAAGCTATTGGAGCTACACTGCCTGGGACCAGATACCTCCAGACATCAGCGCAGTAAGCCATACCCCTGATCCAGTACAATACTCTGATATTGTCAATGTTACTGCAGACGTCGTTGACACAGAAACGGGTATCACCAGTGTACTACTTTGCTACCAAGTTGATGGAGGACCATTCCAACAGGTAGGCATGACTTACATAACTGGTGACACATTTAAGGGACAAATACCTACGCAAGCTTGGAACGCACAGGTCAAGTACTACATCAACGCTACAGACAATATGGGCAACTGGAAGGTCGATAATAACGGTGGACTTCTTTACAGTTACACTGTCGGAGACACCACTGATCCTGTGATTTCCATCTCCGCACCTACCGATGGTGAAGAAATTAGTGGGTCAATTGACATTAGTGTCACAGCCAGTGATGCAGGAAGCGGGATTGCCCAAGTAGAATTCTTTATCGATGGCGTCAGTATTGGTACTGATTCCAGTTCACCCTACAGTTACAGTTGGGATACAACCACTGTCATTAATGGTAATTACACCATTATGGCTGTTGCTCACGACGGTGCCGGTAACTCTGCTTCATCCTCAATTACAGTGACAGTCAACAATATGACCCCCGTTATTCCTGGCTTCCCCATCGAAGCCATTGCACTGGCTCTGACTGTGGGAATCGCTTTCAGCCTAATTCGTCGGCGCCGACACGCCTAGCTCATCCTATATTCGCCCAGCAATAGCTGGGCATTTTCCTCTTTTTTAGCAGCCTAGATGGGCGAATTTAACATTATTAAGATACGATGTGGCTATTGTCTTCAGGGATAGATCATGAGAAGAAATAGTGCTTTCTTGTTATTGCTAGTGTTACTTCTTCCCCTTTTCACCTCAATTCCTCCTGTAATAACAGTGTTTTCTGCGTCCAGTACTACTCTTGAAAGGCCATTCAGTTCTTCAGTAATTTCTAGTAGCGGAGATGCGAATTCAGCAACGCCAGGCCCAAATCTTGGGATAGCAAATTGGACTTCAAACAGGTTTGGTAATCCAGGTCTCGAATCATGGAGCAGCCCAACTTCTCCCAATAAATGGTCGACTTGGGCTACTGGAGACTATTATAATTGGTATGCTTCAGCGCCATGGCCTGTTAGCGAAGGCAGCAAATCAGGGGGGATGCAATCCCGCTCACCACTGGGACAGTATTCGGTTGCTTGCTGGTACCAGTACAACATTTATGCGGATATGGATAACCTGACATTGACCTTCGATTGGTACCTGTACCAAAATGAGGATCCAAGCAATGACAAATTCTACCTTGCCATTTACCTCAATGATCCTGGCTATGGCACACGCTATATGTATTATCTCTTGAATGGTACAACATATTGGTTAAACAGCAGTTATCAAGCAGTGTATAAGACCTATGCACCTTCTCAGCAGTGGAATGTCTTCAGTCGAAACCTCACACTTGACTTCATATCAAATCCTTTCTTTCCCAGCACAATACCTGCCAACCTTGAATTAAGAACTATATACTTTTACGTCAGAACATATGGAGGAACTGATCAGTATCTGCGGTCTTTCGTAGATGATGTTAACCTAGTGAATGAGACTAATGCTCATGTCTGGATTGGTGGTTCAACTCGGAACGGCAACTGGGAGAGCATTGGCTCATGGACTAATACCGGTAACAGTGACGCTTCCTTAGTCAGCCAGAGTTCAATGGCTCATTCAGGAAGTTGGAGTGCAAACATCACAGCGACATCATATGGAAACTGGAGCTCCAGCGATCTGGAATATAGTCCTCATGTGCGGATAACCGCCTTGAACCCAGGTATTATCAGCTTTTGGTGGTATTTGAATTACAGACAAGCAACACCTAACTCTCGATCTGTAATAATCATAGGCTTATCCAATGGCACTCAATACTACTCTATCTACTATTGGTTGGGCTATGGTGTCTCTCCATATTCTAACAGCTCAAGCGAGTTGAGTATACATGTAGATGGTTTCAATACAACGAACACATGGATGTATTGTGAACGTGACATCTGGGCAGATGCTGCAGGATACTTTAACACCAATGAGCTCTACCTCGACTATTTCATTTTCTATGTAGAGACTTATGGAAAGGGTTCACGGGTTTGCACTCTAATTGATGATACAATTTTTAGATCAGGTGCTATCAACGGTGCAGGATTTGAAGACCAACGTGCTGCAGGTTCACCTGTGCGAGGCTTTGGATATTATTACACTCAATACAATGAATTAACTATAACAGATACAGCCTATGCTGGGAGTAAGGCAGCCAATCTAACACTCACAAATAATGTGTATCTATATGCTTCTCAGAAGCTGGATTGGCGACCAATAAATGGCACCCGAGAGACATATCTTGATGTAATGTGGCGTCTGGAAGACTATACACCGAATAGTGGAAATACTGCCTTTTTTGAAGTAGACTTCGATAATGGGCATTTTCTCTACTATTACCTTGCTTCATATTCTGGTTTGTTGCCCAGCAACACAAGCCAACTTGGTTATTTCAACGTGACCGGTGCCAGTACAATGAATACGTGGATGCAAATGCACAGAGATCTGGCACATGACTATGAAGCGGTCTTTGGCTCTCTTCCCGACACTGATATCACTTACTTTGATCTCAGTGGATATACATCAGCAGGCACCCGGTTGGAACTTTTACTGGATGACCTCTACCTCTACGATGACCCAGCACCACGTACAAGCAATGTGCAAAGGAACCCACTTGCGCCTGACCATTATGATGCAGTCCAAGTCTCAGCAGATGCAATAGACCAAGATTTGGACACTGTTTTACTGTATTATCGGCTCAACAGTGGTACATGGCAGAACATGGGTATGGCATACCAGTCGGGAGACACTTTTGTAGCCACCATACCTGGACAGCCTCATGGAACCTTCGTGGAGTACTATGTTACAGCGAATGACACATGGGGTATGACAACAACCGCCCTTGATGCTGGTGCATATTGGAGCTATACCGTCTGGGATCAAACAGACCCCAACATTAGTTCCGTTGGGCGTAATCCAGTTTCGCCTACATACTTAGATGCCGTGTATGTCAGTGCAGATGTCACAGATGCAGGAAGTGGTATAGCTATTGTTGTACTTTTCTACCGAGTAGATAGTGGAATCTATCAACAAGGTGAAATGAATCACACAACTGGCGACACATACGTCGGACTAATCCCCGTCCATGCTTGGAGTTCAGTTGTAGAGTATTACATCAACGCTACAGACAATGCGGGCAACTGGAAAGTTGATAATAACGGTGGGGTTCTTTACAGTTACACCGTTGGAGACACAACCAATCCAATCATTGCCATTTCAACACCTGTAGATCACGCAGAGGTTAGCGGAACTATTGAGATTATTGTCACCGCTAATGATGCGGGAAGCGGGATTGCTCAAGTGGAATTCTTCATCGATAGTGACAGTTTAGAAATTCTTTCCAGCCCTCCCTACAGCTACAACTGGGATACAACTAGAGCCATTAATGGCAATTATACAATCTTGGTTGTAGCCCATGATGGCGCCGGTAACCATGCTTCAGCCACAATCACTTTGACTGTTAACAATCCACCCCCACTAATTCCGGGCTTTCCCCTAGAAGCCATTGCACTAGCCTTAACAGTAGGAGTTGGTTTCAGCTTAATTCGTCGGCGCCGACACGCCTAGCTCATCCTATATTCGCCCAGCTATGGCTGGGCGTTTCTTCTTTTTTCTAGAGTTCTGAGGTTATAATGAGTTATTGAAAGATAATGTGGTATCTAGGTAATTTTCGCTCAAGGTAATTCTTGCACAGGCTTGATGGCTTAAGCGTTGGCGATGGAAAATAATTCTACATACAATTCAAGTATTTCCCATCATGTATCAGATAATTCGGGGATTTGTTGCTTCTTCTTTGCCAACCCTAATTGTCTAGGGAGATAGCTATACTTTTCAGGTTATTTATATATGACTTTTTAGTCAAATACCAGGTACAACTAAAATAACCATGAAATGTGATTTGCCTCATGAGTCGGTATGCCAAACTATTTTCTGTTGCATTTCTAGGCTTCTCGATTCTCCTATGTTCTACTCTGTCCTCCACATATGCGCTTCCGCCTGCAAATTGGATTCCAGGTGCTGAATACTATTACTTTGGTCATACTTTTTCTGAGGAATACTGGACAAATGACTCGGTTATGGTTGAAACAGCAAATGGCACAGCTCAGATTATATCAAGCTACGTCAACTATGATATGGATAATGGAACATTCCAAGCTATGCTGATTGCCCTTGGCATTGTTGAGGACAAGAATGGTACGCAATTTACTTTGCCATACCAAATGTTTGGTATCCACTTCACGACAACAGAGAATAAGGATGTATTCATTGGTGCGCTTCTAGCATTTCTATATGCGTTTAATGATACGGACGGAAATGGAATTCCAAGCTCTGGTGAAGATCGTTGGTTCCTTGTCCCCTATGGCTACAATAAGCCAAACGGTACTGAACCCACAGTCGAAGCAGTGACAGCAACCAAACTAGGTGATGGCCACTATCAATTCGGGATCACCTACAGGAACCTATATGCGCGGGTAGTCTCAGCGGAGAGCCAAGCGGCGTTCCTGCTAACATTATTTTTCCCAGTCCTGGAGGTTACCTTCAGTGAACTCACTATTATCTATGATATTGAAGTCAACCCAGTGACCGGTGAAATCACCACTGAAACATTTTACACAATCGGACAAGTGAATGAAATCCGGCTCTTTGGATTATCTTTACCTAATCCTCATGAGTATCTAGATGGAATTGGAATTGGTGCCGCACACTTTATTGTTATTTTCACATCTGAATACTACGTTGAACAAGGAAGTACTATTCCAGTAGGTGCAACCGACTGGAACATTGCTAACTTCACTACTGATATCGGTGGAGAACACCGAGCTTTTGCAATAGGAACACGTGGAACCTATGATGTACTTAACGAAAGCACAGAACCTTACACTACACTTTACAGTGGATTACCTGCCTATAGTTGGATTCTTACACCGAAGCCTATCGATTTTCTGCTCATTGCTTGGCAACTTCCCGTATCTGCAGACATTTTCTGCATCTTCGCATATGCTATGAGTTCATACCTCCAGGACCTCTACGATAGCCCCCTTGACTTATACGATCATGCCAGCACAGCATTCAATGCAGCACCCTTATGGTATGGCATAGCCTTTCCTGAATTTGATGGATATAGAATAGAACACGATCCAGTTTATACAGCTTATTCAAACATTGGGTCTTTCACTGTGCAACCAGGAACGCCCAAATGGTGGGGCCTCGTGATTCTAACAGGCTCAACACTTGTAGTACTAATTGCCCTTGTCCTAGTTGTGATAAGGAAAAACGGGCATGACAAAGATCTTTGAGACCCATTACAAACTTCGTAAAGGTAGTAACAATTTTGAAGTTTCCATTTTTTTCTCAAACTATTTTTGTAATAGGGAATTTACTGTTACCAAGACTTGACGATATGTATAAAGGTCTAACAACGACAGGAAATAGAAGAAACAGTGCCCTAAAGACTTACACTCAAACCTCATGCTCCTATCAGGTTTAGTGAGGAAGGACCGAGCAATGACTGATCTTGACTATTTTGTAACTGCTATTGGTCACCCATTGCGTCGGCAAATTCTACAGACCATATATGAGAATCCAAACATAACATATTCCCAGATTCTAGCGCGAGTAAATATTTCGAGTGGTAAGTTGAACTTTCACCTCCAAAAGTTGGATTGTTTCCTAACCCAGGTTGAAGGGCAATATCGCTTTTCTGATGAAGGATTGGCATTATTTCGAACCATGGGAATGCTTGAGCGACGATTAAGTGGCAAGGAATATGCAGATCCTAAAAGACCAGGTTTTTTCGTTGGAAGACGCCTATGTGCATTCTTTATTGATGTGGCAGTTATCCTAACAATCCTCTTTATCGCTGCCGATCCAACTTCGCTAGTCATTGCGCCTGCTTGGTGGCTACAAGAGTTACCTGTACCAATGTTCCTAACTCGTATTGTGGATATGCTGATTAGCTATCCAGAACCCAATGTGGTCCTCATTCGAGCCTATATCTTTGCAGTTCTTTGGATGTACTTTACTCTGCTGGAAGGCTATCGAGGCCAATCTCTTGGCAAGATGATATTAGGCATTCGCATTGTTGATGTCAGTGGTGCCAGAATGACACCTCACGAAGCAGCAGTTCGGTCATTGGCAAAAGTATTGATTTTGCCAATTGACATTATTGTAGGTCTATTCAAGTCGCGGAAAGCCGGTTTTCTCCGCTTCTTTGGTCAATATACTCGAACCTGGGTTCAAAAGATCTAATTGTTTACCGCTGAATAGCTTTTTCAAGCGAAAATCTTGAAAAGCGTAGTTTTCTAGAGGAATAACTATACTTTTCAGTTTATTTAAAAGGATTAATTCAGATGGTTAAACAACAAGCATAAACCAACCTAAAGGATTGGGCTTGAAAAATGAATAGAACAATAAAATTACTTTCAGTAGCGTTTCTGTGTTTTTCAATGATTCTCTGCCTTTCTCCTGCAACAACGAAGGCATTACCTCCTGCAACTTGGAACAAAGGTGACGAAGTTGCACTCTTTGATCATTCTTTCAATGAAGAATATTGGACTAACGACTCCGTTATGGTCACCACAGCAGCAGGCAAAACCGTACAATTCATCGCTAGCTATGTGAACTACTCTGAATCCGTTGGTAGCTTTGAAGCAATGCTCGTAGCTCTCGGCATTGTAGAGGATGCCAATGGAACACAATCAACTCTACCTTACCAACTCTTTGGAATACACTTTACAACACCCTCTGGTAAGGATGTCTTTGTCGGTGCCATTCTAGCTTTTCTTTACGCCTGGAATGACACGGATTCAAATGGTTGGCCAACAAAGGGCGAAGACCGTTGGTTTTTGGTTCCCTATGGCTATAATGATGGTAATGGGTCAGCACCAACAGTATCAGCTGTATCTGCTACAAAATTGGGAACTGGCCACTACCAGTTCGGTGTCACATATGAAAACCTATATGCACGCGTTGTTGACGCAAATAACCCATTCGGATTCTGGGTTTCACTGCTCCTACCTATTCTAGAGATTACCTTCAGTGAATTCACAGTCATCTATGATGTTGAAGTTGACCCAGTAAGCGGCGAAATCACCGCTGAAACATTCTACAAGATTGGACAAATAGACGAACTACTACTCCTCGGCGTATCAATTCCCGATCCTCAAGAATATCTAAAGGGTATCGGAATTGGTGCCGCTCACTTCGGAGTAGTCTTTACTTCAAATTATTATGTCCAACATGGAACTACCACCCCAACAAATGCTACCAACTGGTTTATACACAATGTTACAACAGACGCCCTTGGACGAGAGCGTGCTTTTGCTGTTGGTGTTCGAGGAAGCTATGACCAAATCAACGAAAGTACACCCACATGGACTACCCTCCAAAGTAACCTTCCAGCCTATAATTGGGTTCTACAACCAAACATCACAGACCTTGCACTTGTTGCATGGCAATTACCGTTCTCTGCAGATCTCTTCAGTGTCTTTGGATACGCCATGAGCCCCTATCTTCAAAGCCTCTACACAGGTCCTCTTGACCTATATGTTCATGCAGCTTCCGCATTCGGTACCGTTGCCTTCTGGTATGGTGTAGCCTTCAGCGAGTATGAAGGATACCGTATAGAACACGACCCAGTCTATACAGCCTACTCAAACATCGGTCAAGAAGCAGCTCCTGCAATTCCTGGCTTCCCAGTCGAAGCAATCTTTGTAGGAGTCGTCACCAGCCTACTAGCCGTTTTAATCGTTCGTCGACGTCGCAGGTAGAAACAAAGCTGAATTATAATACATCAGAAAACCCGCTCGTCAGGTTTGCTGTTCGAGCGGCACCCTTCTTTTTTTCTTTATTTTCCAATTTTTTGATAATTACTTACCATTGTTTCTGGATATTGTAAAAGATTTTTAACAAAACAAATATTTGCATTATTTATGCCAATCCGTGACATAATAGAAATCGATGAAGAGAAGTGTAATGGGTGTGGCCTCTGCATACCCAATTGTGCTGAAGGTGCTTTACAGATTGTTGATGGTAAGGCGCGGATTGTGAGTGAAAAATTTTGTGACGGGTTGGGTGCTTGTTTAGGTCACTGCCCGCAGGGTGCACTTCGGGTAGTTAAGCGTAAGGCAGCCTCCTTTGATGAAGACGCAGTTGAAGAACATCTGAGTAAGAGAATCACTGTCGAAGTCCCAACTTGTAATTGTGTTGATCAATCATCTCCTGAGTCTAAAAGGCAATGGCCATTGGCTCTTCGTTTGGTGCCTGTAAAAGCGCCATTTTTTCAGGATGCAAATCTTCTTGTTACTGCTGACTGTGTTCCCTTTAGTTACAAGAGTTTCCACGAAGACTTCCCAGAAGGCAAGACACTGGTTTTTGGATGTCCGAAGTTTGATGATGCGCAGGGGTATTTGGATAAACTTGCTGAGATACTCCGGGTTAATTCTATCAAGGATTTGACTTTGGTGAATATGGAGGTTCCTTGCTGCTTTGGGTTAAAGCACATTGTGGAAGCTGCCCTAGCGAAGTCTGGTAAGAGAATCCCTCTGCACCATACCATCATAACTACACAGGGTCAAATTCGTGGCTAGCTAGTTATCAATTTACTCTGAGGGGCGTCCTCTATCAAGTTCATCTACTGAGTGTTGAATATCACTGTAGGGTGGTTCCACTGCAGGGTTATCAGTTACCCATTTGTACTTGATGAAACCTTCGGGGCTTACTACGAAAACAGATCGTTTGGCTGTCGTATATTCTTCAAGTCCAGCTAATTTCTCTTGGAGGACATCATATGCACGGATGGTTTTCCTAGCATAATCACTTAAGATGGGAAAGAAAAGACGATTTTGCTCCGCAAAAGCATGATTGGTAAATGGGTCATTTACGCTGATGGCGATGACTTGGGCGTTTACTGCTTCGAAATTAGACAACGAATCTCGGAAAGAACAGAGTTCTCGTGTACAGACTTCAGTGAAGGCACCCGGAAAGAAAACAATCACGACTGTTTTGCCTTTGAACTCAGCTAGGGTCCGTAATTTTCGTTCTGTATCATATAATTTGATTGGTGGAGCAGCCATACCAATTTGGAGACGGGATGACAAGGCACAATCCTTCCTTCAAAACTAATTAGTTCCTATTTGTCATAAGGCTTTGCCTTTTACCGTTACATGAGCACAAGAAAAAATACTATTTAGACCTAGGAAAAAGCAAAATTCTAAATACAACTGTGTTAGCCCATCAATAGTATTCACTTTGAGGAGGTTTACTCATAATGGCAAGTAAAGAACTCATCGAAATGATGAATAAGGCACTCTCGATGGAAATCCAAGTCAGTATCCAGTATATGTGGCAGCATGTTCGGATTTATGGCATGCACTCTGGGGCAATTGGTGGTACCCTGAAAGAGATTGCTATTGCAGAGATGAAGCATGCAGAAGCGATTGCAGAACGAATTGATTATCTTGGTGGTGAACCTACTACCAAACCTGCGCCGATTACAATAGGAAAAACTCCTGAAGAAATGCTTGCTCTTGATAAGAAAGCAGAAGAGGACACAATCCCCTTCTACCGTAAGATAATCAAGACTGCAGATGCTGAAGGAGAAATCGTAACAAGGAAACTCTTTGAAGAAATTTTAGGTGACGAAGAAGATCACCATAACACATTCAGTGCCCTTCTTGAGAAATAGAACAATTCCTTATTTCCATTGGTGAAAGAATATGGCAAGCCAGAAACTACTGGAATTGCTCAACAAAGGTGTAGCTCGTGAGCTTCGTGTTGCGATAGAATACATGTGGAGCCATATAAAAATTTCAGGAATGATATCAGAAAGTGTAGGTGGCATCTTTAAGAAAATCGCTATCCAAGAAATGAAGCATGCAGAGGAAATTGCAGAACGAATCGATTACCTGGGAGGCATTTCCACAACAGAACCAGATCCCATTACTGTTGGAAAAACTCCGCAGGAGATGCTTAGAATCAGTAGTAAAGCAGAGGAGGAAGCAATACAGCTATACAAAGCAATTATCAAACAAGCTGATTCTGAGGATGATATTGTCACAAGGCGCCTTTTCGAAGGAATCCTTGCCGATGAAGAAGAGCATCTCAATATCTTTAACAGGCATCTTAAAAGATAAGAATCTCCGACAGAAAAATCCTGCAGAAACCTGTAGAAATAAGGTAAATAGCAAATCTTTCAACCAATGTAATATTGGCGAAAATGTCCAGAGATAAGGAATTTATACAAAGCCAAATAACAATGGAAATTAACCATCAAAATGGAGTATGCTAAACCGTGTATCCAATTGATATTTTACTTGAAGAACATAAACTCGTTGAACGAGTTATAGGTCTAACAGAGAAAATCCAATCTAAACTATCGGACGAAAAAAGGATTCCTGCAACTGTCTTTTGGGAGCTCGTTGATTTCCTCCAAGGCTATGCTGATGTTATTCATCATAGCAAAGAAGAGGATGTTCTATTTGTGCAAATGAAAGAACATGAAGAAGAACTCCCCTCTGCGGTTTGGGATAAAATCGGTGTTCTAATAGAAGAGCATATAGAAGCTTTAGATCTTGCAAATGAAATGCATAAAGCTATTCGAGAATATCGGCAAGGCAAACCAAAGGCACGGAAGACTATTTTGAAGGCCATTAGCCGTTATATTGAGATGATGAGGCCTCACTTCCAAGCAGAGGAAAATGATGTATTCCCTGCAATGGTGTCTGTCCTTAGTGATAAAGAAAAAGCAAGAACTAAGGCGGATTTCGAGCGATTTGATAGTCTAGTCGGTGGTGCAGAGGCCCACAAAAGATACCAAAAAATCGTTGCTGAACTTGAAAAAGATATAGCATAAGTCAAGAATACATTCATCACAGCAACATACGTAGCTTACTTGCAGCTATACGCCATAACCATCGATGCTTCGATAGTATGGCGATAGGAATTGTTAAATTCGTCACTCACTTGCGATTAGTTTGAGAGTGCATGCAAAGTGGTGGACAGTGCTCCGCTAATACGAATTCGAGATCTCCACGTAGAAACTGAAGGTATTGAAATAATAAAAGGACTAAACATAGATTTTGAAACCGGAAAAGCATATGCAATTTTGGGACCTAATGCATCAGGTAAATCAACCTTGGCACGTACAATCATAGGATTGCCAGAATACCATGTGACCCATGGTGATATTCGCTTGGATGGTCAGTCTATACTCGGATTATCCATCACTGAACGAGCCCGACTGGGAATTGCTTATGCCTTTCAACACCCTCCCCGAATACCCGGAGTTTTGCTAGAGGAATTTGTCTGCCGGATTTGTTCAGGTATGGTGTGTAGCGAGCCTCAAGCTTTTGAACTAGCTAACCCGGAGCGTTGTCGTGCTGATTTAGTTGAAGGCTTCGAACGATTGGGAATTGCTAATCTGCGTGCTCGTGCCCTTAATGACGGATATTCGGGCGGAGAACAAAAACGAAGCGAACTTTTTCAAGTCTTATCCATGAAGCCACGTATTATGCTCCTAGATGAGCCCGATTCAGGTCTTGACTATGATTCTCTTCGAGTGGTAGGTCAGGAGTTGAAGTTTCTTAAGGAACGAAAAACTACAACGATGATCATCATAAGCCATCACAGATACATCCTCGAATATCTTCAAGTTGACCGTATTGATATCATTCAAAGTGGACGTAAAGTTTTCACAGGAACAATGGATATTATTCCTGAACTAGCAGAACGTGGCTACGAGAAATTCCTAGCAAAACATGGAGGATAGAGCATTGCCTGCTTCAGATAGACAACGCAAGCGCAAAATTAGAGAAAAAGCAATGAAAGCCAAGGATAAGCCAGCAGCTCTTGGTCCCGATGTAGATTTGGACCGGTTTGAAGAGGGAGATTCTACTCCACCAAGAGTTGACAAACTTGAGAAGCTTAAAGCAGAAGAGAGAAGCCTCCTCTCCGAAATAGGTGTTGATCCTACAAGAAAGGGAACATCAGGTGCATACATCCAAATTGACCAAGAAGATATCCTGTTGGATCTTATGCTTCAGGTTGAAGGATTAGAAATCCTCCCACTCACTCAGGCACTTTCCCGCAATCCATCCCTTGAGGAACTTCTTTGGAATTTGGTTCCTGTTGATACTGACAAATATACAAGCCAAGTTGCATTACATGGTCATGAAGGCTATTTTATTCGTGCCAAAGCAGGCACAAAAATTACTGAGCCTGTCCAATCATGCCTGCTGATGAAAACCCCTCGCATACAACAAAACGTTCATAATCTAATCATCGTTGAAGAAGATGCTGAATTGCATTTAATCACAGGATGTGCCACACCAAGAGAGTTAGAACGAGCGATCCATCTTGGCATAAGTGAATTTTACTTACAAAAAAATGCTAAACTTACCTTTACAATGATTCACAGATGGTCCAAAGCTACAGAAGTGCGACCCCGCTCAGCGGTATTACTGCAAGAGGGAGCACACTACATCAGCAATTATGTTGTTCTAAGTTCAGTACATTCAATACAAAGTTACCCCACTGTAACCCTGCAAGGAAAAAATGCCAAAGCTGACCTTTATTCTGTTGTTTATGGGCAAGGAAAATCCCAGATAGATATTGGGGGGCGCTTAATTCTAAACAGTCCAGGCACACAAGGTCAGGTAATCTCAAGATCTGTTGCCAAGGACAATTCGCAAGTAATTGCACGGGGTGAATTAATTGGACGCTACCCTGATAGTCGAGCACATCTTTCATGTGATGGGTTATTATTAAGCCCCAATGCTCAAATTAAAGCGATACCAGAATTACGAGCAGAAACTACAGGAACAGCATTATCCCATGAGGCAACAGTGGGAAAAGTTGAAGCAGAACAACTTAACTATCTCATGAGTAGGGGACTAACTGAGAAAGAAGCAACTGATTTGATTGTCCGAGGCTTTGTGACATTACGCCCACCAGGTCTACCTCCTCTACTCCAATCATCCATTGATAAAGCAGTTGAACTAACCATCAAGAGTGGAATGTAGAAAAATCTGAAAAGCCGATCTAGAATTTGTCAAAATTTGATAAACACAAATTTTATTCGTCCTTCTCACACTAATATCGCAACATTCACTCTATTGGTTGTGAAATTATGAGTGGAAGTAAAGCATCAAAACGGACAGTAAATTGGGATCGTATTTTCGGTGGAATTGCATCAGCTACTTTTGCATTACAACTAATTTCCATAATGATTCTGGTTGCAGCAGGCATTGTCTTTGTGATGATGATATCGGGCTTATTCTATTTCTTCATGACCAACATTGACTTCCTAATCCTTCTTCTCCTGATTGTCGCTGGACTCTCCTTTCTAATCTTTATTGTGCTTCTTGGTTTCTTCCTTAATACTCACATACGAATTCGAGGCTTCCTTATAGGTCGCGGTGTTGGCGATGTCGATGCTGATAGTTCTGCAACAAAGACAATTCTAGGGATGTTCGCTATTTCCATCATTTTCGTGCTTTCAGCAGGTGTATACAGCTTCTATATGATATGGAAATACTTCCTTGATCCTTGGGGCGTCAATTTCCTAACTAGTTATGGTCTGGTTGGTAATTTCATTTACGAGTGGGGCATTCTTATTGTATTTCTAGCAGTCGGAGTAATTTATGTTTGCATAATTATGCAATTACTTACTGCTGTTGTAAATCGTGTGACAGACCGACTTGTAAAAAGTGCCAAAAAATAAGATAAAGGAATCTAATTGCATTAGAACTGCGACTCTGCTCTAGCTTATCAGTTGGTAAAAGACAAGGGAACATTGTCTATTCAGACGCAGTGCTGAAAAAAGCTAGGATATTCGCCTTTGCAGCAGTGATTCAACAGATAGCAGAGGTTTATAGATCTTAGAATTCATCACAAGGTTTGTCACTCATTATTGGTAACTTGAAGCGGGATAAGGAGAGAAACATCGCTAAATGTCTCTGGGTGCCTTAATAGTCGAGTTAGGAATCGTGTAAAGAGTCGGTGGTCGTCTGCACAAGCAGCAGCAAATCCGATAGGAGAAAGTCCTGTAAGTAGATAGCTGTCAGTAGTATTCAGCAAAGAATGGTTTGTGTCTTGGCGTGGGAATGATTCATTAGCATTAGTTGATTCCGTTTCAGCGATGAAGAGCGCGCCTGTAGAAAGACCGCGACTTCTGCTTTTACTAAGTAAGGCAAACAAAGGTATGGAGGGATGTAGAGGAGTTCCATCTGGGGTACGCACTTCGTCTATGATTGTTTTTATCAACCAGTTATCGTGGAGTCGAAAAAGATTGAGAAGTTGATTGATAAAGGAACTGCCTACCCTATGGCTACCTGATTTCAATAGGGACTCAGCATCTTGAAACTCCAGTGCGACACGAACCTCTTTTCCCTCTGCATCGCCACGAACGATGACTATCCAAGCATCAAATTTCTCAGTCAAGGCATCTACTCCACTTCTTGTCCTGCATGGACTAAGTGACATTAACGAGACGACCTTCGTCCATTGTATGGGAATGGAGTAATCCATATAATAGTCATGCTAGTAAATCTTGAATTAGTCGGGAACAAGACCATGAGGAGTCCGACGGAGGAGCCAGATTGCACCAATGACAGTTATGACGACGACAAATAGTCCACCTGAAAGCCACACAAAAAAATCTATATCAATGAATACTGGAAGTTCACGGGAACCAGGGATTCCATAGTGGTATAGGGGATAATATTCTAGATAAATAAGACCAGCTTCAGGTTGTTTTACAAAGCGAAAAGGACCTGTTCCAACAGGACGTGGATTACTAAAATCGCCTGGACGGACAATACCCTCCCATATGTGTTTAGGCAAAATAATTTGATTGCCAATTTCAAAGAGAGCCATGTATCCGTTTAGTGGAGTATGAACTACAATTGTAACGTTGTTTAGAATTTCAATACTAGAAAATTCAATTGATGATATTGGATAAAATTCTGGTGCACTATTGATGTAATAGAAAGTGAAGTTGACATCATATGCACTGAAAGGTGCCTCATCATGCCAAGTCACATTATTTAGAAGATTGAATGTTATTTTCAATCCGTCTCCTTCAGGTTCCACGAACCAACTCTTGGCAAGGTTGGGAACAGCTTCACCTGTGAATGGATTCCAATCAATAAGACGTGAATAGATGGAATTGAGCACTAGCCATGAATCATCATATGTGGCTAAGAGAGGATTCAGGTTATCAGGAGGATTATTTAAGCCAAATTCCAATGTGCCTCCAACACCACTAACTTGATTACGATTTGGTTGATTACTTTTAAGGCGAGCCTGAAGAAGAGACCAAGTATTAGGAGCACCAAACCCAGGCGCATTAACCCAGTTTTCATATTGGTCAGTTCTGTGAGCAGTATATTGATACTTAGTGCATAGTGGTATTAAGGGCTGGTTCTGAGCGATGGCAACTTGGATATCTGAAGCTATTGATTTGAATGTATCATAATCTGTAGTTGTGTTTAGTGTTTCAAGGAGAGTATCCACAGTTTCATTGTGGAAATTCATAATATTCGTTGTTGGTATGGACCAGGAATAAAATAGGTCTGTAAGGTAAGATAGGGAACGATCTAGTATGTTGAAGGGAAGGAGAGCCAAGTTATAAGACCGACTTCCCCAATGAGTGTAGTACCAGAGGGTAGTTTCTGATACTGGGTAGAGATTATATTCGAAACCCAGTTGCCCAAGGGCGTCACCAATCATTTCAGCCAGTATGGTTGTGTTAGTTCCAATATTAGTAATTATTATTTTCTTGGCATTCAAAGGGGTGTAATATAGACGAATTGAGACCTCTTCTTCACCGGGTGCATCGCGAATACCATCACTGTTAAAGTCAGTGAAACCGGCTTCTTCTAAAAGTGCAATTGCGCCATCAATATCACTTGCACGATAATCAATAGGAAGATCAGGTTCATACCACTCTTGGAGGTATTCAGGAACAACATTATCAAGGGCCACTCCATCTGACCCAAAACAAACCTCAGCCAGTTCATACTTATCGATAGCCATGGCAATAGCTCTTCGTAGAGCAAGATAGTTTAATGGGAATCCTGTCAAACCGGGTGGCCCTTCAACGGGCTCACCAATAAAGAATGGATCATCATGAGTGCTACAGGCTAATCCCCAGAAGGCATTTACTTCCCATGCATCATATTGAATATCAGATTGGTCTTCTGGAGAAACTGGACTATTACCTACATCGATTAGCTCATCTGTAAGGGCTGCTAATTGGGATTCAGCGCCATGATAAACACTGAAGACAAGTTCATCTATATATGGTCCGTGATAATCAAAGTAAAGAAAATCAAATTGTTGGGGAAGTGCAAGAGTGGTTGCAGAGGTTAATTGGATACCGATTAGAAAAAATCCACACAATAGAAGACAAGTAATTTGATTTCCTCTGAGACCAAATCGCCCAGTATTCAATCTGGAATTTTTAAAAATCCGTAAAGCCGACATTTTAATTGAACTTCCAGTGAAAGATTAGAATAAGATAGGGGATAATAAAGAGAATAAAAGCATGCCGAAAATGGCAAAACCTAAAATCCATTCTTGATTGAAAACAAGTCCAATAAAGAAGGAGTGAAGAAAAAGTAATGGAATCGATTGAGGGCATCATCAAATGCTAACACA
>JABXGU010000528.1 GCA_016550415.1 archaeon
ACCCATGCAATTCGTATCACGGTGATTACCACGGCCGAATACAATGATGGAACGATCCAAACCTCAGCCCGAATCCGCAAACTCGCTACGTCATTTCTCTTTACTCCATCAACGCCGACACCTTGGGGTAATGATGGAACCCTCCTCGTTCATTATCGGGTTCAAGATGAAGAAAGCCAACACAATGGCGAAGTGATTACCGGAGCCATTGTCTCCATTACCGGATGGACTGCAGGAATCCAATACAACTACGGCTACATTGGAGGCGGAACCTACGATATCACCATCAACGCTGCTTACATTAATGAAGTGAAAACCTACTATTTGAATCTCCAGATTTCAGCCGCAGCCCAGTACAACAGTTCATCCATGACCAATGTGCCCCTCGATGTCCGACAACTCTTCACTACTCTCGCTTATTCCCAAGTTCCCAGCCAGCCCTTTGGTGATGACGTCAATATCACCGTCAAATACATTGTCTTTGATGTTCAAAGCATCTACCATGAAGGACCCATCACCAGCGCAACAATCACAATTGAAGGACTAGATTTCACATTAGGTAGCAGTTATCAGATTTTCGATATGGGTGGAGGTGTCTACGTAATTGAAATTGACCAATCCGTCCTTCCAAACATCCGCGCATATCATATCGCTATCAATGCCAGCCTTTTACCCCAGTATCGACTTGCGAATATACCTAGTATGAGCTTCAGTGTCCGCACCGTTTACACAGAAGTTGAGAAACCCCCTGTCGAAGCTGCACCCTATAACACTAACTTCACTGTGACAGTCATTTATCGCGTTCGTGACGACCTCAGTTCCCAAAATGGTTTAGGTGTTTCAGGAGCAACCGATATCACCATAGTTGCTATAGGCTGGACCTTAAATCTTGGAGAATATAGCATAATCGATGCAGGTTCTGGCATCTATTATATCTATATTAACTCCAGCTTTACACCTAATCCAGGAACTTGGCAGATAAACGTTACAATTGGATGGCTCGATCCAATTCCCACTTATAGACCGCAATGGGTACTTGCCAGTTTAACGACAACAGAACGTCCCACCCAGGCACGACTCACCCTTCCTGGAGATACTGGATTTGCAGATAACATCACTATTCATCTCAATTACATCGATAGCCTTACAGGCCGCAAAATCGATAACAGCACTTGGGGCAATTTTGTACGCATCTATGTTATCAATGCCTCAAATAATTTGGAAATTACTGCACGCTATTGGGTTACAGCAGATTATGCCGAACCGGGATACGTTTTCACTATCAAAATATTCGCCGGAGACCTAGGGGAAGTCCGCGTCTACTACGATTTTAATATCAACGTTACATGGATTGGAAACGCTCCCTTCTTCACGAATGCATCAGCTACACTCTCAGCACAAGTCGTTGGTACTCCAACGGTGGCATATGCGGAAGCTACGTTAAGCGTCCCATATGGAGATAACATCACACTTATTCTCCACTATGAAACAGCTATTGGTGGACTACAGATAGAAAACAAAACACCAGCAGCATGGGTCGGAATCGAGGTTGGAATCGATTTACCCGGTTGGAATGACAACCATTGGTGGATAGACCCCGACACGGCAGACGGAGCCCTTGGATACTATCGAATAATTATTGATGGATCAATACTTCCCACCTATGGCTCATACGTCTTCGCAATTAACTTTACGTGGCCAACCGAACTTATACCTCAAAATGCGCCATACTACGAAATCGCAAGGCTATTTGTTGCTGCCCGTGCTCGAGAAATTACCACCGTTCTTGAATGGGAGCCTGGACCGCCACTCCATTATGAAGAGAATCTTACTATATTTGTCTGGTTTACGGATAAAGATCATAATCTGAATGTCTCAGGGGTAAATTGGTTAATCGAAGAAGGTTATCCCATTTTAGATGCTGCTTTACAACCCGATAACTCCTACTGCTTGATTATTGATCCCTTAGGAATAGGTGCAGGGGATTTGAGTTTTCGCTTGATTGCGACCAAATCAAATCATATTACAGGCGGAATAACCATTTCAGTCCAAGTTAGACCGCATCCGATGCAGTGGACATTGATTGAGCCAATGGGTATTAATCATATGTGTGACTATTTGGACTCGATAAATATCACGGTTCGGATTAGTAGTAGTCTAACGACAAATGTATTTACTGGTGCCAGTATCACTTATGTGTGGGCAGGTTTTGGTCCACAACTTTTGATTGAAAAAGGCGAGGGCGTCTATTATGTTATACTAGATACTGGACTCGTTGATGCAACTACATATCAATTGGTTCTTCGTTTAGAAATGGGTATTGACTATGAAGCACCAATACTTGTGTACTCTTTGCGAATTGATCCAGTTGATACGTTGATTGGTGTACTACCTGGCGACTCAACCACCCTTGATCCAATTGCGGTTGGCAATCCTCTTTATCTTCGAATCTATTTCAACCGGAGTACTGACAATCTTCCCATTCCAAATGCTGAAGTTATCGCATGGAATGGATCTATCATAGTTGCTAATCTTACCTTTAATATTCCTGGCGGATATTATGAGGTACTAATCAACGATACATCAGGTTGGAACGTTCGGCCATACCAGATTCTCATCTCGGCTTTTTCAGCAAATTACAAACAAAATAGTATACTATTCATTATCATCGTTGACTACAAACCACTAGAAATTATCTGTGTGGAAGACGAAATCATAACCGATTTTGACGACCAAGTTCAATTCGATGTGTATCTCAATGATACACAAGGCAATTTCGGTATTGTCGGAGCGGTAATGAATTGCACGTGGGGAATCAACGAATACGCTCTATCGTACAATGGTACTCCTGGATGGTATAGAATTAACTTCACAGCCAAAGATCGCCCCGGATCATATGCCTTCAAAATAATCCATGAAGTGCAACAAGATTATGCCTATCGAGAATTACTACTTACGTACACTGTTTTATCGCGCAACACAACACTGGATTTCGTTGGAGGCTGGACTTTCGCTACAATCGATGGAAGCCTCTACAATATTTCCTTGAATGAGAACTATACATTGTGGGAGATACCACGATTTGACACTCTTGTTTTGGTATTTCAATTCCTTGATAAAAGCGCCAAAATACTCACGCCTTTAGACTTTGTAAACGCCACATATAGTGCTGATCGAGTCGTTTACTTAACTTACAATTCGGGATTGTGGTACTTGGAGGTTAATCTTACCGCATATTACGAAGGCGCACTGACACTGCGATTCTTTGACGTTGAATCCACGTATGTAAGCCGTTCTTTCACACGGCAACTGAATGTCATTAAGACACCAACAACTTTACAATGGGCGGATCCTAATCAATTGCCTCCGGATGACATCTACTATGTTGGACAGCCGATCACTCTTTCTTTGGTGTATTGGGATGAATATCATCATTGCCCAATTAGCGGAGCAGATTTTAGCTTAGAAGGTGAGATAGTAGGTTCCGTAGTAAACAGTCAAGACGAAGATACAGATAACCCAGGCTATTACCTTATCGAAGTTACAGGAAGTTGGCCACGTCTTGGAACAGTCACATTTTCAATTACAAAAACAGATCATGATGAGGCGGAGCTAACACGGTTCTTCTCACTTCAATTCACTCCTGAAACTAATCTGCTAATTTTCAGCGGAATTGGAATTGTGATTGTTCTTATCTTTGTGCTTATTTTCTGGACCCTCTACGCACGTGTATTATCAATTCCCTGGGAAGTTCGCCGCTTAAGAAAATTAGCAAAAATTATTGAAAAGGACCAAACCTACTCGCTGGGTCGGAAGGACCGGAAACGCTTCAATGACCGGAATGACATTCTTGAGACCAAAGTGGATTCAGCAATGGCTACCATCGGATTGGCCGTGACACCTGCCATGATGCCGGTTGTGACTTCCATCGACGAAGTCACGGCTTCCGAAGAAGACATTATCTCGGAATTGGATAAGATTCCGGGCCTCGGCCCTGAAGAAAAAGCCGTGCTAGCAGCGGAGATGCGGAAGATTCCCAGGAAGGATCAGGTCTGGTTCCTGGATGACTTGAAACGCCAGATGAGCGAGAGACGGATGGACTTCCTCACCAAACGGGAGCCAACCGTCACACCACCAGCAGAAACACCACCACCGAAGGTGCCATCAGCAAAGAAGGTTACACCACCCAAAGAGCTGCCTCCACCAGCCCCAGCTGTACCTTCCGAACCAGAGGTTCCACCCTTAGAAAAAGTGAAACCCGTGGAGCCACCAGACTCGAAAGTCTTCACCGAAGACCGCACGGCCCCCACTGTGCTCCCACCGGATCTACAGCCTTTACCATCCGAACAACCAGAAGTAATCAAAGAGATTCGTCAAGAACTCGATAAGATTCCCGGTCTCACTAAAGAGGACAAAGTGGCGCTCGTTGATCATCTCAAGCATTTATCTAAGGAAGAACGGCAAGCCACGTATTGGTCGCTTCGGCAAACGACGAAACCTGATGATTAGACCCGTGACACCCTGCAATGGCGCAAGGTGTGCGGTTCTTTATTTTCCTCATTGTATAGATGATAGTACAGCTAAATGTTTTTAAAGCGTCAGTTCGCCGTGTCTGTTGCGGTTTGGTACCTTTTCCAGACGGAAATCCGGGAATTTTAGGAAGCAC
>JABXGU010000529.1 GCA_016550415.1 archaeon
CCAATTGGGAATTTTGTAATCAACAATCACCTGACATTCTCCAGTATTCCAATCAGGGTATGGCTTTATATCAATAACAGGAGTTCCATCAACTGCATCCAATCCTTTAACCCAAAGAACATTGTTTTGATGCTTAACTAGCTCTACAAGAGTTAACCCAATAGGATTTGGACGACGGGGAGCTCTAGTCGCTAAAAAGCCTACTAGATGTTTATCGTCTGAACAGCTTGGATGAATCCATGAGACATCTTCTTGGATCTGCATTTGGTGTAGCCAAAAGATTATGAAAATATGTGAAAACCCCTCAATCCCTAATAGGGCGTCTGTCAAAGAGTCTTTTAGTACAACTTTAGATATGGCAGTAAAATCTCTCTCATCTGATGAAAGGCGTTCTACGAATCCTATTGGTTGGAGACTGATTGGTTTAAGCCAGCTCAAATGAATCACAGTAATTAGATATTATATAGCGTGAATTAAGGATTATTATTCAGGTTACAAGACATGATTATTTTCTAGCAAAAATCCAGTAGGGGGTTTCGCCTCCGCATTCAACCACCTCATCTCGGATTATTTCAAAGCCTGCTTTTTTCACTAGGGACAGGGATGTTTCTCTACTAGGATGACTCCAGAACATGATTGTCCCCATGTATTCTTCTGTACCCTCCCACTCATCTGAACCAGTACAAAAGGTTAGGATTCTTCCTGGCTTAAGATCACGAAAGAAGTTCTGATAGATGAGGGTGTGCTTCTCCTTTGGAACATGAATGATAGCGTAGGTAGATATGACACCTTCAAAGGATTCATCTGGGAACATGAGTTGTGTCATATCGCCTTCCAAGAATTCAGCTTCAGGTACTTGCTGATGGGCAAGTTTCAGCATGTTAGTTGAGAAATCAATGCCTGTAACAATGAATCCATGTTCTACCAGATACTTTGCGACTGGCACGCCAGCACCACAGCCAGCATCCAATATTCTGGCACGCTTAGGGAGGAGTGATGCGAAATACTCTAATTCCTTATCATTCTTGAAGCGATGTCTCGATGCATTGTATTTCGAGGCGATTTTGTTGTAACCCTTTCTGACGATATCGTCGTTGTTCACAGGAAATCACCTAAGAAACACAATAGGATAACAGGTGGAATTTGCTAGAGTAATAAGAAATATTCAATCACCTTCAGTGTCATTTGGTCAGACACTTACGAATGGTTCAGGTATAGGCATCCCAACTAATGATATCATTCTCTTGTAATGTTCAAGATATTGGCGTCCACGGACGGTGACTCGGAACATGCGCCGTCCGTCTTCCTCCTCTTCAGCCAATAGGTCTCGTTTGCACATAAAATCAATAATTGTTTTGGCACGATCGACAGGCAAATTCGTAGAACGTGCTGCACGGGTAAGAGGGCAGTACCCGTGAATAATCATTACGCGAATTAGCATTGCATAGATGTCATAACGTGTGCGTTTGAGACTTTTACGCTCCTCAGACAATATGTTTCACCATATTCACTCTATATCAGCCTAATAAATACTCGATGCCCAAAGCTTCGAAGAGACTTTATCCAACTTGATGATATTATACATCAGAAATATTGGAGCCTCTGATAAAATGGGTATCACGATGACAACTATTTCTACACTGAAGGATTTTGAGCATTTAATTCGAATACCAGAAGCCCTTCGTCGAAAGGTTGCCATCATTGAACCAGACTCCAGTATTGGGCAAAATCCTCAAGGTGAACCTGTTGTTGCGAGCCAAAACATCGGTTTCATCGTAAGGGAAATCATGGGTTGGGAGCCAATACTTTTTCAAATTTGGAAGTCGGGTGTTCGAAAACTAGATACCATTATTCCCTTAGCACCACTGCTGCGGTCTAGCCATACAATAATTGTAGAGGGAGGACGTGCCTCCATTTATGATAAAAAATCATTTGATATTAATCCAGCCTTACCACAAGAGGAGTTTCTTAGCTTAATTGAGACGCTGTTGCTTCACCGACCAAGAGGGAGTGCACCAGCCTTCTTCATTTGTCTCGGACATCAAGCAGTGGGAGAAGCACTTGTTCGTCTTGTCAGACGAGCTGTCGATGAGATTCCCAAAGCTGATGACCTGGACTCACCAGTAAAGAAGGACTTACATGAGGTTGCATCCAGAATCCATGAATTAGGTCAGGAACTTCCTATTGTCAGAGAACAAGGAGTTATAGCAAATGGCTATCGAGATGCACGCTTTGCTGTTGCACCCAATGAACAACGTGAAGTTGGTGTTCGTGAACTTCAACCCTTTCAACCTCCGAAGAACCTGCCATTGCCCTTACTGAATGCTCACCAGCAGATTGCAGCGGCTGAATCAGGTCTAATTGAAGATTTGCTACGTATTGAAGACTTTGACATTACCATGCTTCATGGCGATGAGATAAACCAAGAAGCAGTCTTGTTCGCCAACTGGGCTCTAGTTGAGATTCATAGGGCTATTCAAAAACACCAGTTCGAGGTTGCCAAGTCTTCCCTTGCTTGGCTCCAACAATTACCAGATGGTGTTGAAATTCTTTGTTCCACCTTCATTCCTGATACTAGTACATTACTTACTGAGATTGCAGCAACCGCCATCTACTATCAGGATCTTAAAAGTGGATTAACTCGGCGAGATTTCACCTTGCAGTTCCATCCTGAAATCCTTGAGGATATGCGTACATTTTCTGGCAAGACTCCTTCGCCTCGTCCACTCCAAGCTAGTGACGGAGTACGCCTTCTCCTCTCAACTTTATTTTATGGTCTCATCGAATCCTAATAGAGTGTGCTAAAGCTGTAGAAGAGAGCGAGGGTTGGTTTACAAATTTATATGAAAATCTGTGAAGTACCTTAACTGATCTAAGAAATTCATTCGAATACCTACCTGCAAAAGATTATTCGAATATGTGAGGAAGCTTTTTCTGTAATAATGGAAATATGGCGGAATAATTCAACATCAACTACAATCCGAGGTAAAAGAGATGTCACGTATCGATGAAATCACAGCATTACTAGATGAACTAGAAGTCAAGTACGAATTAAAGGAAAAAACAATTGTTGCGCTTTGGCGAACAGAGAAATGGGACAACCTAGTAGTCAACTTCATTTTCTCCCCAGAAGAGGTCTGGCTAACCATTGTAGGTTGGCGTAAATTCCCAAAACTCTCAGGACAAGATGCCTGTGACTTCTACAAGAGATTACTCCAAGAATCGTGGAAGTATAATGGCCTAAAATTTACATTAGATCCTGATGGAGATATTGCTGTTGCTGTTGAGACAGCAGATATTGAGATTGAAAAAGACGAATTGTCTCGATATATCCGTCAGGTTTTGAATGGTGCCGACGAATTACATGATTGGGCACCTGCAGATGCTTGGGGAGACTAACCTTTTTTCTGGCTCACAACGCATAGACTGGTTGGTCTTTTGCGTTCATTCTTCTCTTCTTCTTTTTTTCTATGGTCTAGAGTTGGTTGCCGGTTGATTTTTCAATATGAATCGCACTGGCAGGAACAATGACTGACGAGCAGTTAGGCACAGCATTCATCATCTTTGGTCTCTTCATATATGGCATTCACCCTGTTGTAGCAGAATTTGGCGGACTCTTTTTGGCACCTTTGTTCTTTGCAGGTGTAGCTACTTTCCTAGCAGGTATCGCAGCCATTCCCCTTACTCTAAAAACACGTAATCGGGTAGCGTCTCCCCTGACTCGATTGGACTACCTCCGTCTTGTTCTTGCAGGCTTCTTCGGAACCTTCCTTGCATTCGGATGCATGTTTCTTGGATTACAGTTTACCAGCAGCAATAATGCAGCTGTCATTCTTCGTTCAGAAATTGTGTTTGCGCTTGTCTTTGGCTATTTCTTCTTAGGTGAAGTGATTTCCCCGAGACAAGCAGTATGGATGATTCTGATGCTTTGCGGTGTTTTCTTAGTTGTATTGACAACACAGGTTTTTACGTTGGGTTACGGGGATTTTTTGTTACTCATTACTCCTGCAGCTTGGGCAGCAGCTCATACTAGTGTAAAACCAATACTTAACCGAGTTCCACTCTGGACTGTGATTGCTTTTCGTAACCTTGTAGGCGGTAGTTTGCTGATTCTTCTGGCGTTAATAATAGTCTTTCTTGGTGGTCCCTTAGTTATGATTCCAAATTTTACAGTGATTGTAGGTGTGGTGGCAATAGAGATGATTGTTATTCTTCTTGGTCATTGTTTGTGGTATGCTGGGATTCGTAGAATAAATTTGGGAAAGGCGACGGCTTTAATCGCAGGAGCACCAATAGTGACCTTCCTTCTTTCAACAGTTGTACTATTGATTCCTCCAACCTTATGGCAAATAGTTGGTGCATTCATTGTAATAGCCGCCACTATTCTGCTTAGCCGTGAGGTGAGTCTTCATCGACCCACAAAACCTGAAAACTCTCAAGTATGATCTAGAAAAATTCCGTATTGGTAGCATTTTTACGTATAAGAATTATAAGGACTCGTTCACCTTAGCAACCCAAAAATTTGGAGATGCAAAAATGGTTTCCAAGCCAAAAAGATATCCCGTCGAATCCTTACTTTCTGCAAGACGACTTCTCGTACCTCAACTAGTAAATGACCGCATCTATTTCATTAGCGACATGAGTGGAATGTTTAGTCTCTACGCTATGAAACGTGAAGGTAGTATTCCCGAGCCTCTATTGCCCAAAGGATTGGCTCTTCAGAACCCACACCTAATGGCAGGCGCAAATTTCAGAGTTGTACCCTCTATTGATAAAGTCTTAGTGATGATTGATAAGGATGGGGATGAGAATTATCAACCTTGTTTTGTACCCTTGACAGGTGGGCTTCCTGAACCCATCTTTGGTGATAAGTATCAAGGACAAAAACTGATGCTAGGCAATTTTGATGAAAAA
>JABXGU010000530.1 GCA_016550415.1 archaeon
CGTTCGGTCTTAAAGCCAAGTCCCTTGAATATGGGTTCAAGGTAGTTCACGATGTCTTCGTAATTGTCTCCGGGGGGTACAACAGTGGGGATTTTAATCAAGTCTCGCATGAGAGTAATGATTCGATCACGCTTGCTCTCAACTGCTTCGAACACTTGTTTTACAGATGGAGCATTTGTTTTAGTTTTCGGGCTCTTTGTCATTTCCATCACCTCTGTGATGTAGGTATTCGGATACTCAATAGAATTGATGAATTCCAGCATACCAGAGGAAACTGAGTTATATATAACTAAGTCACATAAACTGTAAAACGGAGTCGTAACAAAATCTTCTGCAGAGTTATCAAACTGAAGCAGAAGATGAATTAGGAAGTATCGAAAATGGCTGAAGATATTTTAAAGTCGTGGCGACTGTGGTGGTTATTACCATTTTGTCTATTCTACTTTGGACAAGGCTATTCATTAGCCGCCTTAGGACTTTTCATGCCAATATACCTAACAACCGTTCTCAGTGTACCATTCGAGATTACAGGTATAGCACTAGCCGTGATTGGAATTCCCTGGATGCTGAAAATAATCTTTGGAGCAATGAGCGATGCAGTACCCTGGGGTAGATTTGGACGACGACGCCCCTACATAATGTTGATGGCTATACTAGCTGCAGGTGGTTGGGCATTCATCCCCTTCTTTCCCGTTTTCAACACAATTTTCATTATTACGCTATTCGTGGTAGCTCTAGCAACAGCTTTCGCTGATACAACGATTGATGGTTTCGCTGTAGACGTTACTCCAGCTGAAAAGCGTGGAACTCTACAGGGACTTATGTGGGGTGGACGCGCTGCAGGATCAATCCTAGGCGCATTATTAACCGGAATAATAGCTCAAAACATTGGTTGGGCACTAGTATTCTTCGTTGGAGCAGCGATTCTGCTCATTATGACAGGAATATGTGCTCTACTAAAGGAACCAGCAACACCTTCTCGTGGAATGATGTGGAGTGCTCTTAAGACAGGCTTTTCATCGAAGGGTGTACTACTATCATTATTGTTTACACCAATCCTGACTATGACCTTCGTAATTTACTTCCAATGGGGCGCATTGTTCGTTGGTGAAACAACCCTACTAACACTAACAGAGATAGGAATCGTCATAGCACTTATGAATGCAGGTGCCGCTATAACAGGATTTATTGGTGGACCTCTCACCGACAAACTAGGCTTAAAACTATCAGTGGGCATTCTGGTCTTAATCCAAGCATTAGGCTTGTCAGCTCTTCTCTTCATCCAACCATTAAACTTCTACTTAGCTTTGGGTATCATGTTTGTACATGGGTTATGCTGGGGCCTAGCAAACATTGCATGGCTCTCCCTAGCAATGGCTTCATGTCCACGTGAAGTGGGTGGAACCTTCTTCTCAATTTATGCTATGATTTTCAATATGGGCAGCATGCTATCTATTATTCTCAGTATCTTCATCAAACCTGCATTTGGCTGGAATGGTTTCATCTTGGCATTGATAGCTATCGGTTTAATCAGTTTACTTGTAGGTATTCCAGCTGCAACACGAGTCGCTAAAGAGAAAGTGGCAAGGGACATGGCCACCTGAATCCGAATATATCAAATGTCTACGAATCAATTGCAAAAAGGGTGTTTTCAACTTACCCAAGAGGAGTGGATTTCAAAAGACTCTCATCCTGTTTGGGATCCACTCCACTGATTTTTTAGAAAAATTTAGAGTTTAGCCTGTCAATTGTGACATTATTCTCTGTACGAACTCTTTACATTTGGGCAGTTCACTTTCAACAATTGGCCCTTTCGTTCCCTCAACTTCAATTGAGAGTCCTGGTGTGATGAGTTTGAGGTCTGGAAATTTATCATGTATGTGTTTCTCCATCTTTCTCATTGCTTTTTCGAAGTCTTTTCCCATATAGGTGTCAAAGACCGCAGCAGATTTTCC